>NZ_AP022842.1:3470000-3770000 GCF_011398925.1 Bacillus sp. KH172YL63 | reverse complement strand
ATTTCACACGTTACCCTGAATCACCACATCAATCAGGCGTTAAAAGCTCATGTAAGCATGCACCGTGATGTGGACTACGTGGTGCAGGAAGGTGAAATCATCATCGTCGATTCATTCACGGGACGTCTGATGAAAGGCCGCCGTTACAGTGACGGACTTCACCAGTCAATCGAGGCTAAAGAAGGCCTTGAAATCCAGAACGAAAGCATGACGATGGCAACGATCACGTTCCAGAACTACTTCCGTATGTACGAAAAGCTTTCCGGTATGACCGGTACGGCGAAGACGGAAGAGGAAGAGTTCCGTAACATTTACAATATGAACGTCATTGTCATTCCAACGAATAAACCAATCGTCCGTGATGACCGTGCCGATTTGATTTATGCTTCCATTGAAGGGAAATTCAATGCAGTAGTGGAAGACATCAAGGAACGCCATGAAAAAGGACAGCCGGTACTGGTCGGTACTGTTGCTGTTGAAACGTCAGAGCTTATTTCCAAGCTGCTGACGAAAAAAGGCGTACGTCACAACGTCCTCAATGCGAAAAACCATGGACGAGAAGCGGAAATCATCCTCGAAGCGGGTCAGCCTGGCGCGGTTACGATCGCGACGAATATGGCCGGCCGTGGTACGGATATCAAGCTTGGCGAAGGCGTCATCGATCTTGGCGGTCTCGCGGTAATCGGAACCGAGCGTCACGAATCACGCCGTATCGATAACCAGCTCCGTGGACGTTCGGGACGTCAAGGTGACCCGGGTGTCACGCAATTCTACCTCTCCATGGAAGATGAACTGATGCGCCGCTTCGGCTCTGACAACATGAAGAGCATGATGGAACGCCTTGGTATGGACGATTCACAGCCGATCCAGAGTAAAATGGTCAGCCGTGCCGTTGAATCAGCTCAAAAGCGGGTTGAAGGAAATAACTTCGACGCCCGTAAACAGCTTCTTCAATATGATGATGTCCTCCGTCAACAGCGTGAAATCATCTACAAACAGCGTAATGAAGTCATCGATTCTGACAATCTTCGTGAAATCGTGGAAGGCATGATCAAATCAACCATCGAACGTCAGGTGGCAGCCCACACGGCAGAAGAAGAGATGGAGAATTGGAATCTTCAGGGCATCGTCGATTATGTGAACGCAAATCTGCTTCCTGAAAACGATGTAACCGTCGAAGACCTTCGCGGCAAAGAGCCGGAAGAGATGCTTCACTTGATCTATGAAGATGTTCAGCATCGCTACAATGAAAAAGAAGAACAGCTATCGCCGGAACAAATGCGCGAGTTTGAAAAAGTCATCCTGCTCCGTGCCGTTGATACGAAATGGATCGACCATATCGATGCAATGGATCAACTACGCCAAGGTATCCATCTTCGCGCTTACGGACAAAACGACCCGCTTCGTGAATACCAGCATGAAGGTTTCGCCATGTTCGAAAGCATGATCCTCGCAATCGAAGAAGACGTGGCAAAATACGTCATGAAAGCGGAAATCCGCAACAACCTGGAGCGCCAGGAAGTAGCTAAAGGCCAAGCGGTGAACCCGAAGGAAGACGGCGCCAAAGCAAAGAAACAACCACTGCGCAAACAGGCTGACGTCGGCCGAAACGACCCATGCCCATGCGGCAGCGGCAAGAAATATAAACATTGCCACGGCATAACCGGATAAATGAAAGATGCTACCTGGTGCTTATTTTGTTAAAATAAGTGCCAGGTACTTTTCCGTTTTTTATAGGTTGGATAAAATAGAAGGCATGAATAGTGAATGTACTTGTAATAGGGCAGCGGTCATTACACCACTGTTTAATAAGAACGCAAAATCTTTTTAAGAGGGCTCTTTTCGCATAGATTGTTGCTATTATTAGACGTTAATGTGAGCATCTTCGATAATTTGAGACTGTGGAATGAAAAAAATGCCATAGCAATGAATCAAGGTCATTGAATTTGAATGAAGTTGATCATTATTATTCAGAAGATGAATAAGCAGTTTATCCAATGAATTTTTGGTTTTTATCTTCGATGGTTGATTGGAGCGGAAGATGCTCGACTCCTGCGGGAACTGATGGACAGGTGAGACCCCGCAGGGCAGAGCCCGAGGAGGCTCACCGCCATCCCCGCGGAAAGCGAGCATCTGGAGCGGAAATCAACCGCATCTCGCTTATTTAAAAGCCACAATGTTTACGAGAACAGCCTTTACGCAAAATCAACAACCCAAATAACTATAGAGGTGACCACACATGGAAATTTCAGAAATCAGAGCAGAGTTAGAAAAAACAGCTAAGACATTAGCGGACTTCAGGGGGTCTCTTTGACTTAGAAAACAAAGAGGCAAGAATTCAGGAACTGGATGAAATCATGGTTCAGCCGGACTTCTGGGATGACCAGCAAAAAGCACAGGGACTCATCAACGAAGGAAACGGATTAAAGGATTTAGTGAACGAGTACAAATCTTTGCTTGAATCCCATGAAAACCTTGAACTTACACTGGAATTAATCAAAGAAGAGCCGGATGAGGAGCTTCAAAAAGATCTTGAAGAAGAGCTTGAAGATCTTGTCAAACGTCTGAATGATTACGAGCTTCAGCTGCTACTAAGCGAGGAGCATGATAAAAACAACGCCATCCTCGAGCTTCACCCGGGTGCAGGCGGGACCGAGTCACAGGACTGGGGTTCGATGCTTCTGCGCATGTACACGCGCTGGGCTGAAAAAAAAGGATTCAAAGTTGAAACCCTTGACTACCTGGCTGGAGATGAAGCTGGGATCAAGAGTGTGACCCTTGCCATCAAAGGACACAATGCGTATGGGTACCTTAAAGCTGAAAAAGGGGTACACCGCCTTGTCCGTATTTCGCCTTTCGATTCTTCAGGCCGCCGTCACACATCCTTCGTATCATGTGAAGTCATGCCGGAATTCAATGAAGAAATCGAAATCGAAATCCGTACGGAAGATCTGAAAATTGATACGTACCGTGCAAGCGGAGCTGGCGGACAGCATATCAATACAACCGACTCGGCGGTCCGGATCACCCACCTTCCGACCAATGTCGTGGTAACTTGCCAATCGGAACGTTCGCAAATCAAGAACCGTGAGTCAGCCATGAAGATGCTGAAAGCGAAGCTCTACCAAAAACGGATCGAAGAGCAAGAGCAGGAACTTGCTGAAATCCGCGGTGAGCAAAAGGAAATCGGATGGGGAAGCCAAATCCGTTCCTACGTCTTCCATCCATACTCCATGGTCAAAGACCACAGAACCAACACAGAATCAGGGAACGTACAAGGCGTCATGGACGGCGACATCGATCCATTCATCAACGCATACCTCCGTTCCAGAATTCAATAACCAACAACAAACTAAAAAGCCCTCTCCGGCATGCCGGAGAGGGCTTTGTTATGAGGGACGGACCTCCACAAATAACGAGTTTCTTCCATTATATGTAACTCTAAACGGGTAATATAAATGCTAACCCTTATGCCATCTGTATTCAAGGATAACCTGATACCCCGTGTCCCCTTCAAATCGCTACCAAACAGAGGTCCGTCCCTCACAACGAAAACGCTCTAACGCCTCAATAGATTAATGCTTTAATACGTTATTGAGCTGTTATTTACACCTCTGTGCACCCATGCTATACTCTCAAAGGTTGAGGCAGAGGGGTTTTGCGTGGTCCGCAAAAACCGGGTGTTTGGATTTGCACCAGCTTGAATTTATAAACAGGGACCAACCGTCCTTACGGTGCAATGTAGGGAGACGAAAACAGGCCAATACAGAGGTCCGTCCTTCGTATTGCATCAAAGGTTTGGGTTGGGTTCATACTATTAATACATAGGGTAAAGGGGTCGTACTGGATGGGTTTGAAGGAAAGGCGTCGGGAGCAGGCTTTTAATCCGAGGAAAGAGAAGTTGTTAGAGTATTTGTTTGTTGTGTTTGGATCGACGATTGTGGCAATTGCGTTCAATGTGTTTTTACTTCCTAATGAAGTGGCATCAGGCGGAGTGAGCGGGATTTCGACGATCCTGTACGGTTTGTTTGACTGGAGGCCGGCGTATGTTCAATGGGCATTTAACATCCCGCTGTTCATAGCAGGATTGATTTTTCTGGGACTTCAGTTTGGTGTGAAAACGGCGATTGGGACCGTATTTTTACCTCTTGTCGTTTACTTGACGGAAGATTGGCAGCCGTGGACAGAGGATCCCCTGCTAGGGGCACTCTTCGGCGGAATTGGAGTCGGCATTGGTCTTGGCATCGTCTTTCGGGGGAAAGCCTCTACGGGAGGGACGGACCTTGCAGCACAGATCGTCAATAAATTCACAGGCTTTTCCCTCGGTACATGTGTCGCCATGATCGACGGCATGATCGTTCTGTCTGCAGCGATCGTCTACGATATCGAACGTGGCTTATACGCTCTCATAGGCTTGTATGTCACGAGCAAGACCATCGATTTGGTGCAGGTGGGGATCAGCAGATCGAAGATGGCACTGATCATTACAAACCGACAAGAAGAGGTACGTGAAGGGATCTTGAGTAAGATCGACCGTGGCGTGACCAAATTATCCGCATACGGGGGATATACGGATGACGAGCGTCCGATCCTGATGTGCGTTGTGGATCAAACAGAATTCACAAAACTGAAACAACTGGTCAAAACCATTGATCCTTCTGCGTTTGTCGTCACAATGGACGCATCCGAGGTCCTTGGTGAAGGTTTCAAACGGGTGTAAACTTGGTATAATTATGTAGGAGAGGAGTGGGAAATCCGCAACTCTAAAATGCTTGAAAAGGGGGAAATAAAAATGAAGAAAAAGCTGCTTGGTGTTCTTTTTGGCGCTTCATTGGTACTGGCAGCCTGCGGTGGAGACGGTGACAGTACAGAAACAAGCTCTGGCGGAGTGGACCCTGAAAAAATCGTCACCAATAAATGCACCAGCTGCCACGGTGGAAACCTTGAAGGTGGTATGGGGCCGGCCCTGAAAAATATCGGTGCCGAACTGAGCAAAGATCAGATTCTTGAAACCATTCAAAACGGAAAAGGACAGATGCCTCCTGGACTCATCAAAGGGGAAGAAGCGGAAGCCGTGGCTGAATGGTTATCGAATAAAAAATAAGCGTGAAACACGGGAAGAGGGTCTGTAACAGATCTTCTTCTTTTTTTTGTATCCGGAAAACCTTCATGAATAGGGAATGTCGACAAATATAAAAAAACTCAATATCCACAGCCACTTTTCACCCTTCTTTAAGTCTATATTACAAAACGTCCCCCAGTATTTATCCTCCCATCACCACGTAAGAATTATAACCTAGTAACTTAATCAGAATAGCATGGGCAAAGGTTTTACAAGAGAAAATAAGAGAGACCTAATGACTTACCTTTATTACCTGGTAATAGGTCGAATAACCTAAAAAAAGCTCAAATAATAGGTAGAATCGACAGGAAAACAGGTAAAAAATTCACATTTTTTTGATTACTGAAACAAAAATGTAATAATTTTTTTCCTTAAAATCGGAGAAAGTGATGTTATAATTATTTTCGGAAGCGTGATTCGAGTTTTTTCACCATTTTTTGTCTAAAAGTGATGAAGACGACTTTGGTTGCGTACCGAGCTCATATGTCGATAACAGCCAAGAGGGTTACTACATAATACAAATTAGGTGATTTTAATATGATAGAAATGAAAGACGTCTATAAGCAGTACAGCAATGGTGTCATGGCTGCTAATGGTTTGAACGTCCACATTAAGCAAGGCGAGTTTGTGTATGTTGTCGGTCCAAGTGGTGCCGGGAAATCTACATTCATTAAAATGATGTACCGTGAAGAACGCCCTTCAAAAGGTGATATTATCGTGAACGGTATTAATCTGGCAAAAATACGAAACAGCAGGGTTCCATATTTAAGAAGAAACGTTGGGGTTGTATTTCAGGATTTCAAGCTGTTACCATCGCTTACAATCTATGAAAATATCGCCTTTGCACTTGAAGTGATAGAAGAACAGCCTAAGCAAATCAAGAAGAGGGTCATGGAAGTGCTTGATCTTGTAGGATTGAAGCACAAAGCAAGAATGCTTCCAAATGAATTGTCAGGCGGAGAACAGCAGCGGGTATCGATCGCACGTTCCATCGTGAACACGCCGAAGCTTGTGATCGCTGATGAGCCTACAGGGAATCTTGACCCTGAAACGTCCTGGGATATCATGAACATTCTCGAAGATATCAGCAACCGGGGAACGACGGTCATCATGGCCACCCATAACCGGGAAATCGTCAATACAATCAAGCATCGGGTAATCGCCATCGAGAATGGCCGGATTGTCCGGGACGAACAGCGAGGTGATTACGGTTATGAAAGCTAGAACATATAGCCGCCACCTGAGAGAGAGTCTTAAAAGCATCGGACGAAACGGCTGGATGACATTCGCATCCGTCAGTGCCGTCACCGTAACATTGTTGCTTGTCGGTGTGTTTATTGTCCTGATGTTAAACATGAATAAAGTTGCAACAGACATTGAAAGAGACGTTGAAGTGCGGGTATTGCTTGAAATCGGTACGGAAAAGTCTCAAATCGATGCAATTGATAAGAAGATTCACTCCATAAGCGGGGTCGAATCGGTTGAATATTCTTCCAAAGAGCAAGAACTTCAAAATCTTGTGAAGGATCTTGGAGATGACTTCAGACTATTTGAACAGGATAACCCGTTATACGATGTGTTCATCGTGAAAGCGGAAAATCCCCGGGAAACTGGTAAAATAGCTCGGGAAATTAATCAGTATGAAGGTGTCAATGAAGCCTTGTACGGTGAAGCGAAGATTGAAAAATTATTCAATGTGCTGGAAATGAGTCGAAACGTTGGACTTGTGTTGATCATCGGTCTATTGTTTACCGCTATGTTCCTCATCTCGAATACAATCAAAATCACCATTGTCGCGAGAAGAAGGGAAATCGAGATAATGAAACTCGTAGGTGCAACCAACTGGTTTGTACGCTGGCCATTCATATTAGAAGGATTATGGCTCGGAATTTTAGGTTCTATTATCCCGATCGCTCTTGTCACAACAGGTTACTACTATGCTTATGAATTTATTAAACCAAAACTACAAAACCATTTTATTCAGATATTAGATTTTACCCCTTTTATCTATCAAGTAAACGGATTGATTCTATTAATGGGTTGCTTGATCGGGGCTTGGGGAAGCTTTATGTCCGTACGTAAGTTCTTAAAAGTGTAAAATTTGATAGGTTGATAGAAGCTGAAAGGAGCATGCCGCTTGAACAAGAAGTATTTTGTATCATTAACAATCGCAGCAGCATTAACAATCGGAAGTCTACCAACGTTAGCTACAACTGCTAACGCTAACTCCTCTGTAGAGGACTTGAAGAAACAGCAGGACAACATCTCTTCTAAGAAAGAAGAAATCAACGGCAAGATTGATGAGAAGAAAGCAGAGATTAATCAAAATATCACTAAACAAAAAGATATTCAGGCACAGATTGCGGAGATCAGTACCAAACTAAAAGATACTGAAACTAAAATCACTGAAAAAACAAAAGAAATCGATGAGACGACTGAAAAAATCAACAAACTTAAAGAAGAGATCGAAGTTCTGAAGAAGAAAATCGCAGAGCGCAATGAGCTTCTTAAAGAGCGTGCACGTGCAATCCAGGAAAAAGGCGGCTCAGCAAACTACCTGGATGTACTTCTTGGTGCGGACAGCTTCGGAGATTTTATCAACCGTGTAACAGCAGTGAACACAATCGTCAGTGCAGATAAAAAGATCATGGACGAGCAGAAACGTGATCAAGCTGAATTAGAGAAGAAGCAAGCAGAAGTTGAAAAAGAACTTGCAGACCTTCAAGCTTCCAAAGCGAATCTTGAGTCACTGAAAAAAGACCTGGACAGTCAAAAAGCGAAAAAAGCTGACCTGTTCAAGCAGCTCGAAGCACAACAAGCTACACTGAAAGTAGAAAAAGCAGACCTTGAAAAAGAATCTGAAGAGCTTTCTAAAATGGAGCACCAGCTTGAAGGTGAAATCCAGGCTGAACAGGCACGTCTAGCCGAGCTTGCCCGTAAACGGGAAATCGAACGCAAGCGCCAGGCTGAAGCAGAAGCTGCAAAACGTGCGGCATCCCAGCAACAGGCGACAGGCGGTTCATCTTCATCTCCAGCGGCGTCAGCTCCAGCAGCACCTGTTAGCGCCGGTGCATGGACATCTCCAGCTTCAGGAACGGTTACAACCAACTTCGGCTGGGATACGCTGAACGGCAAGCAACGCTTCCACTATGGGATGGATATCGCAGCACGGGGCAGTGTGCCGATCTCTGCAGCGGCAGATGGTTATGTTATTAAAAGCCAGTACAGTTCAAGCTACGGAAACGTCGTATACATCACTCACTCTATCAATGGTAAAATGTTCACCACTGTATATGCCCACATGTCTTCTTCTTTAGTCGGACAGGGACAAGCAGTGAACAAAGGTGATCAAATCGGTTATATGGGGAATACAGGCTACTCATTCGGACAGCATTTACACTTTGAGCTTCATGCAGGCCCTTGGAATGCATCCCATTCAAACGCTGTAAACCCACGTCAATACATCAACTTCTAACATCGAACCCCCGCTTTGAACAGCGGGGGTTTTTTATTGTGCGCCCGGCATGGGTGTGATCTATAGGGTGAGAGTCCCGAGCCGTGAAGACAGTTGTAGCGGTTAGCTTAACGCAAGGGTGTCCGGGGTGACCTGGAATCTGAAGGAAGCGGGCGGCAAACCTCCGGTCCGAGGAACACGAATCTCATATAAGGCTTGTTGCACTGGATGAGTCTGCAATACAAGATGAAGTCCGAACTGTCGAAGGTGCAGAAAGTAAATGAGGCGGATAGATGGAGGGAAAGATTACACTCTTACCCGGGGAGATCTGGCGGATACGCCTTGAACACTTGGTAACCGGAGAAGCGATTCTCCGCTGAACCGCCAGAAGTCAGCCGAGGTCATAGTACCGGCTTTTCTCGAGGAAGCCGGGAAGGACTGAACAATCAAGAGAGTGTCACGACCTGGCTCATGGTAACTGAGAGACTCACAGACAATCTGAAAAGAGCTGTCCATTTAGAGGTAACGGTGAATTCCGTGAGGGCTGGTGGAAGTGTGAGGCAGGGCCATCGAAAGAGGAAACGTGACACACGAAGGAAAGGAATATCAGTGATGTTGATGAATATGATTCTGTCTAAACCGAATATGCTTGAAGCACTGAAACGTGTAGAACGTAATAAGGGAAGCCATGGCGTGGATGATATGCCCGTACAAAACCTGCGATCGCATATCATGCGCGAATGGCAGTCGATTCGCAAGAATCTCCTTGGGGGAACCTACAAGCCGGGCCCGGTACGTCGAATCGAAATCCCGAAACCAGACGGCGGCGTCCGGTTGTTAGGCATCCCAACGGTGACAGACCGTATGATTCAACAATCAATTGCCCAGATACTCTCCGGGATATACGAGCCGACCTTCTCTGATCATAGTTATGGGTTCCGACCAAATCGGAGTGCCCATGACGCCGTTAGAAAAGCGAAGATGTATATCCGGGAAGGATATCGCTGGGTTATCGATATAGATTTAGAGAAATTCTTTGACAGAGTGAATCATGATAAGCTCATGGGTCTTCTGGCGAAGAAAGTAAAGGACAAAGCACTTCTGAAACTGATTCGTTCTTACCTCAATGCAGGAATTATGATAGAAGGTGTAAAGGTGAAAAGTGAGGAAGGTACGCCACAGGGCGGACCTCTCAGTCCATTGCTTTCTAACATCATTTTGAATGAACTGGACCAGGAATTAGAGAAACGGGGCTACGCTTTATACGGTACGCAGATGATTGTAATATCTTTGTCCGTTCGCCAAAAGCCGGTAACCGGGTGATGACTTCAGTGACAACGTTTCTTGAGAAGAAACTTAAACTGAAGGTAAACCGAAAGAAATCTGCGGTGGACCGACCTTGGAGAAGAACGTTCCTTGGCTTTAGTTTTACATCAAATCGCAAACCAAAAGTCAGAGTGGCCTCCAAAAGTATAAAACGGTTAAAACAGAAAATCCGCTCTCTAACTTCCAGATCTTCAGGATGGTCGATGGAGGTTCGAATCAGAAAGCTGAACCAATATTTAATGGGATGGATCGGCTATTTTCAGCTGGCTGATACACACAGCTTCCTAAAATACCTGGATGCATGGATCAGAAGAAGATTGCGAATGTGTCTGTGGAAGCAGTGGAAACTGCCGAAAACTAAAGTCCGTAACCTCATTGCGCTCGGCGTTCCAAAATGGAAGGCGTATGAATGGGGAAATACCCGGAAGGGATATTGGAGGATCGCACAAAGTCCAATACTACACAGAACCCTTGGCAATTCCTTTTGGAATCGCCAAGGGCTCCTAAGTCTTATCGATAGGTATGAAAGTCTTCGTCAATCATCTTGATTGAACCGCCGTATACCGATTGGTACGTACGGTGGTGTGAGAGGTCGGGGATTAATCATCCCCTCCTACTCGATTCCCTGTTTTTTCCGGAACACCGGAATGCTTTGACCTGTTTTCATCTCCTGTTTTTTCTAGTATAATGACAATTATATTCATGCAACATTTCGATAAAGGCAAACTAATTGAAAGATTAGGACGCAAAGCCACGGGTCTTCTATCCTGTTCCAATAAGATAATGATCGCCGGGTTACCGAAAAAATGGACGCGATGACTACTGACTCGAATGTTATTAGCATCATGTAACCTGCCTATAGGTAGGTTATTTTTGTCTTGATATTCGAAATAGTATGATTTGAATCTGTATGAAGGATGATGATGTTGGAAGCACGAGAGATAAAAAGGAAATTAAGAAGTTTTTGCAGAAGAAACCGGACCGCATTGAAGTATACCCAAATAGGGGAATGCAGTGCAGAGGATATCAGTGACCTGTTGATTGAGCGGCTGGGGGTAGACGAGTTGAGAAGGATTCTGGCGGATATTGAAATCATCAGCCGCAGGAATGGAGATACAGTGAAATATTTCATGCTGATCTTGAAAGGAATCAAGGCTGCATAAAAGCTTTAAACCGGATGCCCTCAAGCATTCGGTTTTATTTGTATGGTAAGCCTCTCCGCTTGATTAATCCTTTGAAATTTCAGATAATCATACATAATGGGGTATATAGAAAGAATCGAGGAATCATCATGACAGAAAACTGGTATACGATAGGATCCTTTACTTTCCCCAGTTCCTGGGGCGCTATGCTGGCATCCTTTTTCCTGACATTCCTGTTACTCCACTTCTGGAATCGGAAGGCGAGCGACTGGTATTCCACGGGGATCATCTTATTTATTCTCGTTTGGAAGCTGAGTGTAATCATAGTCGATTTTCAAACCGTCATCAAACATCCGCTGACCCTGATCTATTTCCATGGGGGTACAGTTGGATATTGGTCTGGGTTGCTTGCTGCAGGCGGCTATCTCCTTTTAAAACGGGTCGATCAAATTTCGGTGACCATCCTTGTCTGGTTGATCACAGTCTTATTCTTTGAGCTTGTTTTTCATCTTTTGGAGAAGGAATACCTCATCGGATCAATTCAATTTGTTTTCAATGGCGCGTTGCTTTTATATGTTAAGGGAAAAGTAAGGGGGGCAAAAGGGAATGTATGGTCAGGACAGCTACTGATTGTTTTTACTCTACTGCAGATCCTTTTTCATTCTATTAACGGTGCCTTTGAGTTGACGACGGCCGACTGGACCTACCTTGTTGCAGCAGCATACTTCACCTTTCTTTTATTTGTAAGGAGGAAACAAAGTGAATAAACGGAATTTCGCATTGGCGGTGGTCGCGATTCTGATCGGGATCTTTCTGGTGAACTTCTTTCAAGATCAGCAGGAAAAAAAGGCAAAGGAAGAAGCCGCTCAATTAGCCAATGAATCGATGGATCTCTCGGATGCGGAGCAGGGTCTTGCAAAAGGGGACAAGGCACCGGCATTGGCGCTTGAGACCCTTGACGGGGAAAGTGTGAGACTCTCCGATTATCAGGGTAAGAAGGTGATCCTGAACTTCTGGGCGACGTGGTGTCCGCCCTGCAAGGCAGAAATGCCACATATGCAAAAATACTACGAAAAAAAGGCAGAATCGGAAAATGTCGAAATCCTTGCCGTCAACTTGACTTCCATGGATGAAGGCCAAAAAGCGGTGCAGCAGTTCGTTGATGGCTACGGCCTCACCTTCCCGATCTTGATGGATGAAACAGGCGATGCAGGTGAATTGTACAGGGCCTTCACCATCCCAACCACCTACATGATCGACACCAATGGGACCATCCAGCACAAAATCGTCGGCCCCATGAACGAAGACATGATGGAGAAAATGGTCAAAGGAATGGAATAACCGGAGGGACGGACCTCCCAAAAAGTAGTTTGATCCGATACTCTCTGAGGTATAAAAATGACAGGAGGAGATGTTTTTATGTTTCATTATACAAAGGAAGTCTCAATGAGCGTAAAGGAAGCAGTCGAGAAAGTGGAAGCGGCACTGAAAGAGGAAAGCTTTGGTGTACTGTGGCATCTTGATCTGGCACAAAAACTTGATGACAAAGGATTGGACTTTAACGAAGAAGTCGTCGTATTGGAAGTGTGTAATCCCCATGAAGCGAAGAAGGTGCTTGAAGAGAGCATGCTCGTCAGCTACTTCCTCCCTTGTAAAGTGACCGTCTACACAGAATCAGGGACAACGAAGATCGGTATGGCGAAGCCAAGCAAGCTGATTGAAATGGTCGATTCTGATGAATTGAAGGCTACTGCACTCGATATTGAAAACCGTTTGATCGGATGTTTGGAACGCGTATAAAGAAGAACCTGTTGCCTTGATCGGCAGCAGGTTTTTTTCATGCCACAATCTTCTGAATATGATACACTTTTAAAAATACATCGATTCAGGAAGGATGACAGACATGAATTTCACTACGAAGGTCGTACATAGTCAGTTACAGGGAACGGAGGAGATCCACAGTAAAACGACGCCGATTTATCAGACGTCCGCTTTCTCATTCAGTTCCCTTGAAGAGCTTGAAGGTTTCTATGAAGGGAAGTCCCCTTATCTCTACACAAGAACGGGGAATCCCAATACAGATGAGCTGGGGAACATGGTTGCCGGCCTTGAAGGTGCACCGGCCGGAGTGGCCACATCATCAGGGTTATCGGCCATCCTTGTCGGCATCCTTGCCATTGTCCGCTCAGGTGATCATATCGTGGCTGCCGAGGATTTATACGGCGGCACATTCCATATGCTAAAAGAAGAGCTGAAGTCATTCGGCATCTTGACCACTTTCGTCGACTTTACCGATAAAGATAGCATTGAAGCGGCCCTAACCCCGCAAACAAAGCTCCTATACAGTGAAACAGTCACTAATCCGTTTATGCGGGTAGAGAATATCAAACAAATGGTGAACCTCGCTCAAGAACACAATCTGTTCACCATGATTGATAACACCTTTGCGACACCGTTTTTACAACAGCCTTACCTTGAAGGGGTGGATCTTGTCGCACACAGCGCCACGAAATATATCGGCGGCCACAGTGACATCACCGCCGGGGTCGTCGTCGGAAAGGAAGAGTTGGTAAGGAAGGCAAGAGAGAAGGTCGTCAACATCGGCTCCAATCTGAGTCCATTCGAAGCCTGGCTGACATGCCGAGGGGCAAAAACCCTCGCGCTCCGGATCGGCACCCAGGCCCGCAACGCAGAAACCCTGGCAGGATGGCTTCACAGCAACACCGATATTAAAGAAGTTTATTACCCGACAAACTTATCGACGAAAGGAAACGGGGCGATCGTGACGATCGAGCTTGATGAAAGATGCGATATGAGCACCTTCTTCAAGTCCCTCGGCTGGATCAAAATCGTTCCTTCCCTTGCCGGTGTCGAAACAACGGTGTCCTACCCGCTCGGAACATCCCACCGTGCCCTGCCGAAAGATGCCCAGAAAAAGCTCGGCATCAACACCCACGTCGTCCGGATATCGCTCGGCATCGAAGACGGGGAGGACATCGTCGCTCAATTTGAAGAAGCTGTTAAAAAATCGGTCGAAAAGTAAATAATTAAAAAATTCTAACAATACCCTTGACGCTGAGGTCGGTTACCCTTTATAATTCATCTCAACGCAAGAAATCACACATTGACAACTACATGCTCTTATCCAGAGAGGTGGAGGGACTAGGCCCGATGAAACCCGGCAACCTTCATGTGCGCAGATCGCGTCTCATGAAAAGGTGCTAATTCCTGCAGGCAATTTGCCTGAAAGATAAGAGGAGGACCCTATTCAATTAGACCCTCTTCTTAGGAAGGGGGTTTTTGTTTTGCTCTTTCCGGTAGAGGATCGGGGGGAGTTTGACTGGGCGGTTTGCCCGGTTTTGTTGCCTGTTAAAAATCGGTTGAAGTTTGACAGGTAAAGATCAGCTTAGATTTAACAGTTAAAATTCGGTTGAAGTTTGACAGTAAAAATCAGTTTGGATTCAACAGTTAAAATTCGTTCAAAGTTTAACAGTCAAAAATCAGCCTAAATTCAACAGACAAAATCCACCCAAAATTCAACAGGCAAAACCCTAGGCAAATGCCTAGGCAACACCCTAACCAAACCAAAATCCCAACCCACAGGAGGAACCCAAAATGACCAAATCATTCGACTTCGACACACTACTGCTTCACGGAGGCCAAGAACCGGACCCGACCACAGGATCACGTGCGGTCCCGATTTACCAAACCACATCCTATGTATTTGACAGCAGTGATCATGCCGCAAAATTATTTGCCCTTGAAGAGCCGGGGAACATTTATACCCGGATCATGAACCCGACGGTCGATGTGCTGGAGAAGCGCCTGGCACTGCTCGAGGGCGGCATCGGGGCGCTTGGGGTGTCGTCGGGGATGGCGGCGATTTCCCTGGCGATCCTGAACATTGCGCAGGCAGGTGATGAGATTGTGGCTGCGACAAATCTGTATGGCGGGACGTATAACCTCTTTTCCACGACGCTTCCGAAATACGGCATCAAGGTCCATTTCGTAGATCCGTCCGATCCGGAGAATTTCCGCAAGAGGATCACTGAGAAAACGAAGGCGGTGTTTGCGGAGACGATCGGGAATCCAAGTCTTCACGTGCTGGATATTGAAGCGGTGGCGAAGGTTGCACATGAGCATCATATTCCGCTCATCATCGATAACACGTTTGCGACGCCGTATATTTGTAAGCCGATTGAGTGGGGAGCAGATATTGTCATCCATTCTGCCACGAAATGGATCGGCGGCCACGGGACGGCGATTGGGGGAGTGGTGATCGACGGCGGGAAGTTTGACTGGAATCATGAGAAGTTCCCGGGCTTCACCGAGGAGGATCCAAGCTATAACGGATTGCGCTACGCACAGGATGTGGGTGCGGCCGCCTTCATTACTAAATTGAGGGTACAGCTGCTGCGGGATCTTGGGGCATGTCTGAGCCCGCAAAATGCGTTCCTGCTCCTGCAGGGGTTGGAGACGCTCCATCTCCGCATTGAACGCCATACAGAAAATGCCCGGAAGATCGCCGAGCATCTCGATCAGCATCAAGGGATCGC
Source organism: Bacillus sp. KH172YL63 (assembly GCF_011398925.1). Classification (NCBI taxonomy): domain Bacteria; kingdom Bacillati; phylum Bacillota; class Bacilli; order Caryophanales; family Bacillaceae; genus Bacillus; species Bacillus sp. KH172YL63. The sequence continues at coordinate 3,754,400 of NZ_AP022842.1, read as the reverse complement.
ATGGGTGTCATATCCGGGACTCCCACAGCATCCGTCCCACGGGCTTGCCGAGAAGTATTTGAAAAACGGTGCCGGATCGATCGTTGTGTTTGGCATCAAAGGTGGAAGGGATTCGGGCCGGAAAGTCGTCGACAATATTTCCCTTTGGTCACATGTGGCGAACGTGGGGGATGCGAAATCATTGATCATCCATCCGGCTTCCACGACACACCAGCAGTTGAACGCCGAGGAAATCCGGGCGACTGGCGTGACGGAGGATCTGGTGAGGCTTTCTGTTGGATTGGAATCGGCGAAGGATCTTATTGAGGACCTTGACCACGCAATCGAAGTGGCACTGGAAACCTCTCCTGTATAAGGAAGAAACGACAAACTTGAAAAAGGAGGTGGAGAAATGGATGCGTCCACTGCGTATGAAGTCAGCTCCATATCTCTCCCATCCCTCACATTAGAGTCAGGCACCACGCTGCGGAATGTCGATTTGGCATATGAACGTACAGGAAATAAAGAGGGTCCTGTGATCCTTGTCTGCCACGCCCTCACCGGGACCCATATAGTGAAGGGGACGGATGAGTGCCCGGGCTGGTGGGATGGATTGATCGGGCCCGGTTCTTATATCGATACAAATCACTATCAGGTGATTTCTTTCAATGTCCTGGGAGGATGTGAAGGGAGCACAGGGCCTACGACAAGAAACCCGGATACTGGACAGCCGTACGGTCCGAGCTTTCCTGGCATCACGATCAGGGATATGGTCAACGCTCAGTATGAGGCGTTAAAGCTGCTTGCAGTTCCCCGTATAGAAGCGGTCATAGGGGGTTCGTTGGGAGGCATGCAGGCACTGGAGTGGGGCGTCCTTTATCCTGATTACATCGGTAAAGTATTCGCACTGGCGGTCACGCCCCGGTTGAATGACTTTGGGATTGCATTTAATCACATCGGCATCACCGCGATTGAAGGGGATCCTGCCTTTTGCAATGGACATTACCGTGATGGTTCACTTATAAAAGGATTGGAGATTGCCAGGATGGTCGGCATGGTCACGTACCGGACACGGGAGCTGTTTGACGAGCGGTTCCGCCGTGAGGAAAAGGATGACCGCTTCAGTGTGGAAAGCTATCTGGATTATCAGGGACAGAAGCTAGCAAGGAGGTTTGACCCGAACAGCTATCTGACGCTCCTGAAAGCAATGAACACCCATGATATCGCCCGGGGGAGGGGAGATCTTGAACATGTGGCCGGAACTTATCCGAGCGAGCTGATTTCCATCAGCTATGAAGGCGACAGCATCTATTCCCCTGAGTATTTAAAGGATTTTACCGAGAAGACGTCAAACGGCCGCCACTATTTTATTTCGACAGAATTCGGCCATGACGGTTTCCTCGTTGAATTTGAAAAGTGGGGAGGGATCATCGCTTCCCATTTGAAAAAAGAAGTATTTACCGGCATGAAATGAACCCCCCCTTATCATAACTCGTCCCTCTCCGGCATATAGTGAAATAAGCAAAGACATCGCACCGCCTCAGCGCGTTTTTGTGTGGTGTCTTTTTTCGTTGGAGATCGGGCAGCTGTGGTTGAACGCCTGGTCATTGCCAAAGATAAACATAAGCTGGAGGGGAATATATGAAGTGGACGGGCAGAAAGTTCATCATCACCATCATCGTCAGTATGCTGATCGGTGCAGGGGGCATGTACGGCGGCTTGGAGTGGACCGGTAAGTCCGGGGACGGCGTTGCCCAATTTGACGGAAAAGGTGAGCTGAATGATAAGCTTCACAAAGTCGAAGTGGCTTATGACTTGATCAGCGACAAATTTTATCAGGATGTTGACAAGGGCCGCCTGGTCGAAGGGGCGATCCAAGGGATGCTGAAGACGCTGGATGATCCGTATTCGGTTTACATGGATGCGGAAACGGCGTCTCAATTCAACGATGCCCTGGATTCTTCCTTTGAAGGGATAGGGGCAGAGGTCACGATCATGGATGGCAAGTTGCTGATTGTGGCACCTTTTAAAAATTCTCCTGCGGAAAAAGCCGGACTGAGGCCGAATGACCGCATCATCAAGGTGGATGGGAACAGCATCGAAGGGCTTGATCTTTATGAAGCGACGCTGAAGATCAGGGGTAAGAAAGGGACGGAAGTAATGCTCGACATTACGAGGGAAGGATTGAATGACCCGATCCAGGTATCTGTAAAACGGGACGAGATCCCGGTTGAGACGGTGATCTCGGATGTGAAAGAGGTCAATGGCAAGAAGACCGGTTATATTCAGATTACGACCTTCTCGGAAAATACTGCCGTCGATTTTAAGAAACAGCTGGATGAACTTGAGAAGCAGAAAGTGGAAGGGTTGATATTGGATGTGAGGGGCAACCCGGGTGGGCTCCTCTCCAGCGTGCAAGAGATCCTGAAACAGTTCGTCACAGAGAAGAAACCTTATGTACAGATTCAGGAACGGAGCGGGGAAGTACTGAAATCCTTCTCTAACAGCAAGGATCGAAAAGCGTACCCTGTTGTCGTTTTGATTGATGAAGGAAGTGCCTCAGCTTCTGAGATCCTTGCAGGCGCACTGAAAGAGGCAGAAGGATATCCGCTGATCGGGACGAAAAGCTTTGGAAAAGGGACCGTACAGCAGGCGGTGCCGATGGGGGACGGAAGCAATATTAAACTGACGATGTTCAAGTGGCTGACGCCAAACGGCAATTGGATCCATAAAAAAGGGATCAAGCCGGATATCCCGGTCAGGCAGCCTGATTATTTCTACGCCCATCCGCTTCAAGTGGATAAACCACTGACAGAGGGAACGAATAATGAACAGGTGAAAAATGCGCAGGAAATGCTGCAAGGCATCGGCTTTACGCCGGACCGGGTGGATGGTTATTTCAGCAAAAAAACGGCAAGGGCCGTAAAAGATTTTCAAATCCAGGAAAGCCTCGACGTCACGGGAATCATCGATGCGAAGACGGCAGAGCGCCTCCAGGAGGAAATTCTCGAAGCAGTCCAAAACGACAAAAATGACCTTCAACTCCAGGCGGCCCTCGAATATATCGACCGTACTGGAAAACGGGCGGCTCAGTAAAATATAAAAGAGAAAGATTCCATTTTTCAGAATCTTTCTCTTTTTTTAAGTTTATTGGGAAAAAAGGAGGGGTATTGGGTAGGAGTGTCGAATAATATAACTAAATTTACCAATGTTAGGTTCTAATTAACCATATGGAGGTGAAGTGTCAACAAATTGAAAGAAAAGTAATGCATATATAGTCCTTCTCCTAAATATAGTAGACTAACAAAGTCCTGGATTAATAGAGGATGTTAAAGGAGGTGAGGAAACGTGATAGAGCAGGATAAAATGAAAGAATCTACCATTTCCTTCCATCGGAGGGCTGTAACCCTTGAAAGGGAGAGGCTGAATGGTAAACGGATAATGGATATTCTGATCAGCTTGGTTTCTATCATACTATTAAGCCCGTTCTTCCTGATCATTTCTGTACTCATATTCATTTTCGACGGACGGCCGATCCTGTTTAAGCAGGTTCGTTCAGGTGTCCATCATACCCCGTTCACGATGTATAAATTCAGAACGATGAGAGAATCGAAAGCAGTGAGCTATCAATGGAAAGACAAAGTCCCGGATGACTTCGTTTTCAAGCGGGGAAGCAACCCCAATATCACTCCTTTAGGAAAGATCCTCCGTAAAACGAGTCTCGACGAACTCCCCCAGCTGTTCAACGTGCTGAAAGGGGACATGAGCATTGTCGGCCCGAGACCGGAAGTCCCCCATATCACCAACTTCTATGATCATCATCAGGCGCAGCGCCTTGCTGTTAAGCCTGGAATGACCGGGTTCGCCCAAATCAACGGACGATCCGACATCAATCACGGACAAAAAATAGAATATGATTTGTATTATGTATATAATCAATCGATTGGATTGGACTTCAAGATCCTGTTGAAGACTTTCTCCATCGTTTTGCGGCGTAAGGGTTCTTATTAAAGAACACCTGTGGTGGAAAGGAGTGTAGGGGTGGAGCAGACATTCAATTATCAAGCTTTGATGAAAGAGCTGAAAAACGGCTCGAAGTTCATCATCCTAACCACTTTGTTCTCGACGGCCTTGGGAGCCTTCATCACATTTTTCCTGCTTTCTCCCGTTTATGAATCCAGGACCGATCTTCTCGTCAATGGAACGGTTGTGAAAGAAAATGGTGAAAACCTGTCTTTGAGCGAAGTGGAAATCAATATACGATTAATCGAAACATACAGCATCATGATCAAGAGTGACCGCATTATGGATAAGGTCCTTGCCCGTCTTGATGACGGACTGAGTAAGGAAGAGTTAGTGAAGCAAACGAGGGTGCTCACCAATGAAAACTCACAAATCCTCACCATCATCGTCGAAAGCCCCGATCCGAAGCAGGCAGCCGATACTGCGAATATGGTGGCCGATACGTTCAAGAAAGAAGTGAAAACGGTCATGGATGTAGACAATGTCCATGTCTTATCAGCAGCGCGCCCCACTGGAGATCCGGTGCGTCCGAATAAAGCCGTCAACATCCTGCTGTCTATGGCAATTGGGTTTATTTTGTCTGCTACATGGGTTCTCTATAGGAAACACTTTGATATGAAATTGATATCGATCCATGAAGTAGAGGAAGCCCTGTCGCTTCCCGTGCTGAGCGGCATCCCTCACATGAAGAAGCCGAAAAGGGCAGATGAGGGTCATTCTTATCATCTGTTGAAAGAAGGCGAGGTTCATTCTCCCCTTTCAGAAGCGTACCGCTCACTAAGGACAATCATTCAATATAAAACGAAGCCGAGTGGGCCGTATTCCCTGATGGTGACAAGCAAGCACCCGAATGAAGGGAAGTCATTGACCAGTGCGAACCTTGCAATCGTCATGGCCCTGGATCATAAAAAAACAGTCTATATTGATTGCGACTTAAGAAGGCCGGACGGACAATTCATTTTCGGCATCAGCAGCCGAAAAGGGGTGACGTCATATTTGGAAGGGTACTCGACCGTCAGTGAAATCGTATCGAAAACCCATATCCCCAATTTATCGGTCATCGTCGCAGGGATCATCCCGCCGAATCCGTCGGAGCTCCTTTCATCGGGGAAGATGGATCAGCTTCTGGAGGAATTGAAGAAAGACTATGACTATATCATCATCGACAGCCCGCCGATGGTCGTTTCCGATTCCCTCAGTCTCGCAAACAAGGTGGATGGATGTGTGTTCGTGGTGAATGCCAGGAAATCAAAGCGGGATGAGGTCACCGACGGAATTCAGCAGCTGCAGCACATACAAACCGATATCCTCGGTATCGTATTAAACGAAATCGCCAACGGGAAGAAGGTTCATTACTACTATTAATAAGGAGGAAACCACATGATCGTTGATATACACAACCACATCCTGCATGGGGTCGATGATGGACCAGAGACGCTTGAGGAATCGATATTAATGGCCGAACAGGCAGTGGATGCCGGCATTACCCATGTGATCGCCACGCCACACCGGGAAAACGGGCTCCATCTGAACCGGGCGAAGCCGATCATCCATCAAGTGATGGAATTCAATCGGGAGCTGCAGTTCAGGAGCATCCCCCTCACTGTCCTGCCGGGGATGGAAATCCATCTGTATGGGGAGGTGGCCGAGGATCTACAGAAAATCGACTCGGTGCTGTTGACCCTGAATGAAACCAATAAATATGTACTGATCGAGCTGCCGGACAGCCATTATCCTTCTTACACGGAACTTATCCTCTATAAGCTTCAGTTGGTCGGCTACGTCCCGGTCATCGCCCATGTCGAACGGAATGAAGAGTTGAGGAAGAAACCTGAGCTTCTCTACTCTTTATTTCAAAAAGGGGCTCTTTTCCAGGTGAACGCAGGGAGCATCCTCGGGAAGTTTGGGAAAACGATTCAAAAATTCGTGTATGAGCTCATTAAGTATAATCACGTTCACGTCGTAGCATCCGACGCCCATAATCTTCGTTCCAGAAACTTCACATTGGCGGAAAGCTATAAAGCGATCCAGCATGAATTTTCGGCCATGTACACCAACTATTTTCGGGCCAATGCGATTTATATCGCAAATGGGATGGACTTCTCAAGCTTTCAACCTGAAAAGATGAGAAGAAAACAAAGGCTGATCGGGTTCAGGTGAGTACATTTCTGCGAAGGGAACCTTGAGTGAGGTGGTACAAGGAGATGAAATTAATTCAGCAGCTTAAATCGCTCATGATGAAAGGAAACTTCTTCGGAAACGTCTCCATACTTGTTTCGGGCACGGCCCTGTCACTCGGTGTCATCGTGTTGACGACCCCTTTATTGACAAGGTTGTACACACCTGAAGAATTCGGTGGATATTCGATTTATGTATCAATCCTTTATACGGCCTCGGTGATGGCGTCACTCCTGTACGAATCAGCGATTCCACTGCCGAAGGATGAGGATGATGCGTTGAATCTTGTGAGCCTTTCCTTCGTTATCGTCTTTTGCATGAGCCTTCTGACACTCGCCGGGGTGTGGGTGTTCCGTGACCTCATTGCATCGGTCGTAAACATCCCGCATTTGGAAGGGTATCTGTGGCTATTGCCGTTAAGTCTTTTCGGCTTTGGGGTTTTTCAAATTTTGAATGCCTGGCTGATCCGGAATGAAGCCTATCCTTCCATGGCGAGAGGGAAGGTGGTCATGAACTTGGGCCAGGTGTTTTCACAGGTAAGCTTGGGGCTCCTCCAGGTGGGACCTGCCGGGTTGGTCGCAGGTGAAGTGATCGGAAGGATGGCTGGAAGCGGTACAGCATTCAGGCTTTCATGGCATTCGATGAGAACCAGGCTGCAGAGCATCAGGGTTCGGACGATGGCGAACCTTGCAGGCCGGTATAAATATTTTCCGCTCATCTCGAGCTGGTCATCTATCCTCAGTGTCGCAAGCGGTCATCTTCCTGTCTTCTTCATCGCTGCGTCCTTTGGTTCTAAAGCTGCAGGGTTATACATGCTCGGACAGCGGGTGCTGTCGATTCCTGATGCGCTAATCGGATTTTCGGTGAAGCAGGTGTATTTCGCCAGCGCCACGAAGCAGATCAGATCGACGACGACGCCATTGACTGCCCTCTTCTGGCAAATGGTGTGGAAGCTGTCGGGGGTGAGTTTCCTGATCATCTCTTTCATCGTCTTTGTGGCGCCCTGGACCTTTGGCCATGTCTTTGGGAAGGGGTGGAGTGAATCGGGAACGTACATCCAGGTACTTTCCATCCTGTTCTTCTTCCAGATGGTCGTGGGACCGATCACCGCCAACTTCTTTATATTCGAAGCGCAGCGGTTACATTTCATTGGGGAGTGCATCCGTTTCATCCTGCTCCTCGCTGCCGTCTGGATTTCGGCAAGTTCCGATCTTTCAGCCATCCATACGCTCCTTTGCTTAAGTGTTGTTGGCTCGTTGGGTTATATGGCGCTCGCCTTTCTTGCCTGGTATGCGATGCACAGCAGGGAGGAGGAAGATGAATGTGAAATAGGAGTTGAAGCCCGTGAAGCCAACTAATTCACCGCCAGGGTGGCTGTTACCCTTTTTATTTATCACCATTGCGGTCAGCTCCATCGTGCTGGTGGAGCCTTCGCCATATGATCTGTTGATGATGGTGCTCATCTTTTTAACTTTGAAAAAGCTGATCCCTTTTTCCTTAGCGTTCCCGGCACCCATGCTCCTCCTTGTCGCATTCATACTATGCAATTTGTTTTCACTCTTTTTTGCGAAAGACCCGGTGCACGGCCTCAATTATAGTGTCATCACCTTTTACCTTGTGGTGACGTGGGTGTGTATAGGGAGCGTCAGTTATCTTTATAGTGAAAAAGCAATTGAGACCATCTTCAACGGCTACGTCATTGCGGCGATCGCAGCAGCTTTGATCGGCATCGGTTCCTTTTTCAACCTTTTCCCGTTTTCAGACGTGTTCATGTGGTCGGGGCGGATCAAGTCATTGTTTAAAGATCCGAATGTGTTCGGTCCCTTTCTCATTCCTGCGGCGCTATTTCTTCTATTAAAAATTGAAAGTGGTGCAGGAAGAAGGAAAGCGCTCATGTTCTTCGGTTTCATCGTACTGGTTCTAGCCGTTTCACTCAGCTTTTCAAGGGCAGCCTGGGGGCATCTTGTCATTGCACTGTTTGTCTACTTTCATTTTTTTCGAGGGAATTTGAACAAGCGGATCGGGGTTTTGATCCTTTTGCTGGTCTCATTCATACCGATATTATTCTTTGTCACGGCGTCGTCAGATTTAATGGAATTGTTTCAGGAGCGCTTCGGCTATCAGGAATATGACAATACCCGGTTTGATAAACAGAGGGAATCGCTGGAAGCTGCCATCACCTATCCCTGGGGAGTCGGGTCTGGTCAGTCGGAAATGTTGTTCAATCATTCAACCCACAGCTTATATGTAAGGATCCTTACTGAAAATGGGGTGATCGGGATCATTTCCTTCCTCGCCTTTGTCGGATTGAGCATTTCCCAATGCTTTAAACAGATCAGTTGCCTGCAAGGGATGAAACAGGGATTGTTTGTCGTCATACTCGCTTCCATCATCGGGTTACTCTTTAACAGTTTCTTCATCGATACGCTGCACTGGCGCCATTTCTGGCTGCTTCTTGCATTGCCGTGGTGCATGACGGATAAGCCTGATCACGGTCGAAAAGAAAGGGAGGGTACCATATGAAAATCGTTCAGTTCATTACAAGGATGGATGACGTTGGAGGGGCCCAGATACATGTGTTGGATCTGTCGTTAAGCCTGAAGGAAGCAGGTCATGAAGTGACCGTGCTGTCGATGGGCACGGGTCCGGTAACGGAAGAACTCAAGGAACACGGGATCACGTGCGTGGAATTAATGAATCTTCAATTAAAGATCCATCCTGTTCATGACGGTCTTGCGCTTATGCAGCTGTGCCGCTTTTTGAAGGAATGGGAGCCTGACATCCTCGCCACACATTCATCGAAAGCCGGGATGCTCGGCAGGATTGCAGGGAAGATGTGCAACGTCCCGACCGTCTTCACTGCCCACGGCTGGGCGTTCTCAGAAGGGGTGCCCGAGAGGAAGCGGAAGGTGTACGGGCTGCTTGAAAGGGCTGCAGGAAAAATCTCCACGGGGGTCATCACCGTATCACAATACGACTATCAATTAGCGCTCAAACATAAAGTCATCCCGCCTTCCAACATGAGGACCATCCATAACAGCATACCGGACATACCGCTGCCACCACCCGACAGAGTCCCGGGTGTCACCAAACTCATCATGATCGCACGCTTCGCCTTCCCGAAAGATCACCACCACCTCCTCAAGGCACTGGAGCAGATTGAGGGATTACCATGGGAGCTGGATCTTGTGGGGGACGGACCTTTGCTGGAGACCATGAAGGAGCAAGTGAAGCGGGGCCCGATTGCAGACAGGGTAAACTTCCTGGGGAAAAGCCGGGATATACCGGAACTCCTGGCCCGGTCCCATATCCTCGTCTTAACTTCCAGGCATGAAGGCCTCCCCATCTCGATCATCGAAGGGATGAGGAGCGGTTTGCCGATCGTCGCATCTGATGTCGGGGGAGTAAATGAACTGATCGATGACGGACACAACGGTTTCCTGATCCCCCGGGATGACACCGGACTTTTAACAAAAAGGCTGAACTCACTCATGGTGAAAAAACAACTGATGGAAAAGATGGGACAGATGAGCCGGCAAAAATATGAACAGCATTTTGCTTTCGACCAGATGAGAAACCAAACCGTCAAGATGTATGCCGACATATTGGGAAGAAGCGTTGAAAATAAGAAACTGGTACTTTCAACTAAAAAGAGAGAGGTGTAAACATGAAAATACTCGTGACGGGCGGAGGCGGATTCATAGGCCATCATGTGACGAAAGAGCTGCTTGAAAAAGGACATGAGGTGATCATTGTCGATACCCTCATTACCGGAAAAGAAGAGAATATCCCTGATGCTGTGACGTTTTATTCCATGGATATTACCGATCCAGAGATAGAGACGGTTTTCAGCAGTGAAGAACCGGACGTCGTGATTCATCTGGCCGCGCAAATATCCGTTTCCTACTCCATGAAATATCCTCAGGAAGACGGGAAAGTGAATATCATCGGTACGATCAACCTCCTCCATCTGAGTGCAAAGTATGATGTGAGGAAATTCATTTTCGCATCTTCAGCTGCCGTCTACGGACACCCGGTGACGCTGCCGGTTTCTGAAAACCATCAACTTATGCCCACCTCTTCATACGGATTATCCAAGATGACATCAGAGAATTACATCCAGATGTACCACCAGTCGAAGCAACTGCCATTTACGATTCTGCGGTTTTCCAACGTATACGGTCCAAGGCAGACGGCGGAAGGCGAAGCAGGCGTCGTCTCCATATTCCTGACGAATGCGGCAGAAAATAAGCCGATACAAGTCTTCGGCGATGGAAATCAGACCCGGGATTTCATCTATGTGAAAGACGTGGCAAATGCTTGCGTCCGGGCAATCGACCGGGGAGATAATGAAATCGTGAATATCGGGTCCAAGACACAGTTGAGCATCAATCAATTGATTCATACAATATCGAAGGTGAGCGAAAAACCTTTATCCATACAATTCAAGAACCCCCGGGAAGGCGACATAGAACACAGCAGCCTGAACCACAATCATGCCAGGAAACAATTAGAATGGGACCCAACATACTCTTTAGAACAGGGCTTACTGGAAACGATGGAAGAAATACAAAGAGATAGAAGGAGGAGCCATGAAGCCGGCAGGGAAAAAAGTCACTCCATTTAACAAAGTGCAACCGGGAACACTTGTGATTTCATTGGATTTTGAACTTTATTGGGGAATGCAGGATCAACTCTCCCTATCAACCTATCAAGATCAATCTGAAGAAGATGCCGGGCATGTGGTGAAATCGATACTGGAATGCTTTGAACAATACCAGATTCATGCAACCTGGGCCGTCGTCGGTTTCATGTTCTACAACCACTTCAAAGAGTTAAGAAAAGATCTACCGGAAAAACGACCGAGCTATCGTGATACACAGCTTTCGCCGTATCACTATCTCAGCTCCATCCAAAAAGAGAAAGAATACCGGGATTTTCATTTCTCTCCTGCTTTGATACAGGAAATCGCGAAAACGGAACATCAGGAAATCGGGACACACACCTTTTCCCACTACTATTGCCTAGAGGAGGGGCAGACGCTCGAGCAATTCGATGAAGACCTGAGCAAAGCCATTGAAGTCATGCAGAAAGCGAGGCATGAGCCGAAAAGCATCGTCTTCCCGCGAAATCAGATCGTGAAAGAATATGTCCAATTATGCAAAAGGAAAGGAATCACTTCTTACCGGGGGACGGAGCGGTCGTGGATATATGACCTCCAAACTGGAGAAAACAAAAGATATCTTAAGAGGGCACTCCGCTTCCTGGATTCATATCTGAATCTGACCGGACACAATACGTACAAATTGAAAGAAAACGAAAAGGATATGCCTTTGAATATTCCATCCAGCCGATTTCTGAGGCCGTATTGTTCCCGTCTGAAAAAAGTGGAGCACTTGCGGTTACAGAGAATCGTGGACGACCTGACATACGCGGCGAAGCATGGCGAAGTGTATCACCTCTGGTGGCACCCCCATAATTTCAATGCGAACTTAAAGGAGAACATCGATTTTCTCCGGCAAATCCTGGACACGTTCTCACATCTGAAGGAAGAGTACGGGATGAGGACGATGAATATGAAAGAGCTGGAAACGGAATTCAATCGAAATAGGGGGATCTATGATGAAACCGATTTATTGGCGAAAATGGATGTTGGATATAACTGATTTGTATGGAAGCGATCGTGATATTCCCCGTAAGAAAACCGATATCACCATCGTCTCTCAACTGCCGAAAGACAAGATCCAAGGGAAGTATCACATGCTCAAAAGGTTTAAAACCCTGCATATCGATCTTGAGCAGACAGAGGATGAGCTGTTTAAAGCGATGAACAGGACCACCCGCTATCAGATCAACAGGGCGTTTAAAGAATCGCATACCGTCACAATCCTTGACACTCCATCCGTGAAAGATATCGAAGAGTTTGTTCAGTTTTTCATCCCGTTTGCGAAAGAAAAGGACATTCCGCCATGCAGTCACAGTAAATTGCTGTCGCTCCGGAAAGAAGGCATGCTCGTCCTGACGAAGGTAGTCGACAAAGACGGAAGGAAATTAGCATCCCATGCTTATTCACTGACGGAAGGAAAAGCGAGCATGATCCATTCCTGTTCGGGACGTTTCGAGTTTGGTCACAACGCTGAAAGGAACCGGATCGGAAGGGCAAACCGGCTTCTCCACTGGAACGATATGCTTTATTTCAAAGGAAAGCATTTCAAAACGTATGATTTTGTCGGCCTGTCTTTCGATGACCGGGATAAAGCCATGAAGAATATTACGGAATTTAAAAAGGGCTTCGGCGGACGTGAAGTCATGGAGTATAAATACTACAAAGCTGATAGTTTGGCAGGGAAAGCCGTCCTGTTTGTTCTAAGTAAGAAATGGGAGAAGAATCCGGACTTTGTCGAGGCGAGCTTTAAATAGAAGGGAAGGAATGAGCGATTACCGGCTCATTCCTTTTTCTGTTAACGGTATTTCAGCCTGTTTTGATGATTTCCGACATCATTTCCCGGGAAAATATGATGAATGCTGTCAGAAATGAAATCATATCGTAAAACCCTCGACTAAAATTGCAATAGGTTTTAGGAGAGTCTTTTGATAAAATAGTAGATAATGCAAATTAACGAAGGTGGTGACGGATCATTGATTGAGCTTTGGCTGCTTGAAGTGTTGAAAGGATTTGGGAAGTTATTTCTTCATCCTGTCTTATATGTATCTATTCTTTTCGCGATCATGACAGGCTACTATCGCGTAAAGAGGGAACGAAGGGATTTTAATACGAGATTACTCGATGGTTATCATGACTTAAGGATGATGTTTACCCACGGTCTTGGGTTGGGACTATTGTTTTCACTTCTCATTGTCGGGGCAGGGGTGGTCATTCCTCCAGCTGCCATCCTTCTTATAGGAGTAATCACGATTCTGTTTGCCTTGACGAGCCGATATCAGCTGCTGTCGGCAGCGATGACGGTTGGGTTTTCGTATTTTATCCTGGTGATGCTGGATTATTTCCAATGGGATCTTCCTGTGTTCAGTACATATGCAGACGATTTGAATCTGGGGCTTTTAAGTTCCATTGTCGTCCTCCTCGGTGTATTGACGTTGATTGAAGGAAGCTTGATCCGTCTGAATGGATGGAAACATACGTCTCCCCGCTTGTTCAAAAGTGCAAGGGGATTGAAAGTAGGTGCACATCTTGGGAAAAGGTTATGGCTTGTCCCGATGTTTGTGCTGATCCCGACGGGTTCGTTCAGCCTTCCCTTTGACTGGTGGCCGGTGTTTACACTCGGGACGGAAACCTATTCCCTTCTATGCGTACCGTTTCTTATCGGCTTTCAGCAGCTGGTGAAAAGCACACTGCCGGAAGTGGCGATGAAGCATACAGGCTCTCGGGTCTTTTGGCTTGGTGCATTTACGCTCACCCTGGCAATCACCGGATTTTGGGCCTCAATGTTTTCAATTGCCGCCGCGGTTGTCGGTATAGTCGGCAGGGCATGGATTGGGTATCGATTCCGGGCCGGGGATGATGCCAAGCCGTATTTCTTCAAGCGTCAGCCAAACGGAGTAATGATACTGGGGATCCTACCAGGTTCCCCAGCCAGAAAGCTAACACTTCAAGTTGGTGAGATCGTTCTGAAAGTGAACGGAACAGACGTGAATACGGAGCGGGCCTTTTATGAGGCGCTTCAAAAGAACGGGGCTTATTGTAAGCTCGAGGTTCTCGGGACCAACGGGGAAAACCGTTTCACCCAAGGTGCCCTGTATGAAGGGGATCACCATGAACTTGGAATCATCTTCGCTGATGAAGCTTCAGGTTGGGAGCAATATCAGGTTTCATGATAGAGAGAAGTCAAATAACGAGAGATCAGTCCATCGCGGGCTGGTCTTTTTTTATGAAAAAAATAGATTTCAAGACTTTTATAAGCAAATTGGGGACTTGTCCGAACTGTTTTTTACCTGTTGCATACAATGAAATGAGGCGGTTGATAGGATGGGAGGTAATCTTTTAATCCTATGAATCGTTATGAAAGAAATGATAGAAGAAAGGTCAGGAGGTGTCGAGATGACGAGATTATTAGATGCGAGAACATCTCAGAATGCGAGTTTTGCGAATTCTATCAACGTTCCTCTGGAGAATGAACCGGTTTTGATAGGGGTGGTGGGTTTAAATATTTACGAGGCAACCGGACCTGTCACCGCCCAGTTTTCTGGTACACTATCCCTTGAATTTAGAGACGTTGGAGTCGGGGAGGATGTAGGCGTGACGATTCGTGTAGTCAGAGGGGTGGATTTAGTGGCCGATCCCACTGTGTATTCAGCAACTGAAACCTACACTTTATCGAATGCAGGGGATATCACTCAAGCCGTAGTCACGTTTGAGGGGTCAGATTACAATGTGGTAGCGGATGATTTATTAATTTATACAGTATATGTGAATAATGCCAGGCTAACAGGATTCATGCCCTTTCGGATAGGACCGGAAAGTTTTAACGCAGAAGTATATGACAACAGCTAGTTGAGAGATGGAAAAAGGGGGGAGAACGTGAAAAAAGTATCCATCATCATTCCATTTTATAATTGTGAATATGTAGATCAAGCGATTCTGAGTGTACTGAATCAGACGTATCAGAACATCGAACTGATTGTCGTCAATGATGGTTCGACCAGTTACACGGAAAAAATATACCCTTTTCTTCATCACATCAACCTCTATATAGAAAAAACAAATGGGGGAACCGGAAGCGCGTTAAATAAAGGCATTGAATATGCGACAGGTGAGTATTTCGCCTGGCTGAGTGCAGATGACATTTATGCTCCTGATAAGATCGAAAAACAATTGAAGTACATGGAGTCTGTGGCGGCCGATATTTGTCATACCGCTTATTCGCTGATAGATGAAAATGATCATGTTCTCACGCCCTCAATCGGTAAACATTTTGAAGATCGTCTTTCGTTTCTCAATCAATTGAAACAGGGGAACTTTGTCAACGGAAGCACCATCATGATGAAGATGGATGTGCTCGATCAGATCGGTGTATTCAACGAATCACTTCTTTATACACAGGATTATGATCTCTGGCTTCGTATTTTGCGTCAATATTCCTTCTCTTATTTAGATGAACCGCTCATACAATACAGGGTACATGAGGAGATGGGAACCAAGAGGTTTGGAAATGAAATGGAAGAAGAGATAACATTTGTACAACAACAGCACCATTTACATGTTGAAATGATGATCTTAAAAGAATTGATTCAATCAAATATAGGGAAGGGAGGTGATTGTATGACGGTATTACTTGATGCACGAACGTCACAAAATGCCAGCTTTGAGAATTCGATTAACGTTCCTTTGACTGCCGGTCCAGTGTTAACGGGGATTGTCGGGTTGAATACGACCGGGGCTGCAGGTGCTGTCACCACACAGTTCGGAGGGACCGTGTCCATCCAACCAAGACCAGGATTCGTCGGGGTGACCGGGATTACCATCAATATTTACAGAGGAGAAGACCCGACCGGGACGCTTGTATATTCTGCTACGGAAAATTTAAATGTCCCGTTGGAGACAGGTCCTGAACCAGCTATAACGATTGTTTCATTTGAAGGGTCTGATTATCAAGTGGCGGATCCGGATGATCTGTTAATCTATTCTATGTATGTACAGAGCAGTATAGATGGTGGAGATAACACCTTAAATCGTGTCGGCCCTGAAAGCTTCAATGCAAGGGTGTATGATTATAATAGCTAAAAACACAGAAAAACGTCCATGATGGACGTTTTTCTGTGCTTATTCAACTATTCCTTCTCTGTCTTATCAATAATCGATGTTCCAACCAAATCGCCCGTGACATTCAGAGCGGTACAGCCCATCCCGACAAGTGCATCGATGGCAGTCAGCAGTGCGACGGTTTCCATCGGAAGTCCGAGCTGTGCAAAGACCGTTGCAATCATGATGATACCGGCACCGGGAACGCCGGCCGTACCGATCGAAGCGAGCGTGCCGACAAGGACGACGACAAGCATATCGGTGAAGCTCAACGGATTTCCAACCACATTGGCGGCAAAAACGGCTGAAACGGCAATCCGGATGGCAGCGCCGTCCATATTGATCGTTGCCCCAAGTGGCAGGCTGAATCCATACAGGCTTTTCGGTAGGCCGAGGTTTTTCGCAGCATTCAGCGTAAGCGGCAGTGTGCCTGAGCTGCTTTGTGTCACAAATGCCGTGATCATCGGTGTCCGTGCCTGTGCAAAGAAGCTGCGCGGACTGATCTTGAATCCTTTCAGAGCGATCATATAAATCGCCAGTTGAACGAGTAAAGCGACATAGAGAACGAGAACCATGTTCCCCAATGAGGTTAAAGCGGTCAATCCTTGATTGCCCACGGTACTAGCCATGATGGCAAAGATCCCGACAGGCACATATTGAAGGACAACTTTCATGATGATCATCGTTGCTTCGTTCAAGCCGCTAACGACTTTATACACTTGTTCTCCGACTTCGTGATGTTCTGACGAGGAACGTAAATAGGAAATGGCAATTCCGAACACAATGGCAGTGAAGATGATGCCAAGCAGGTTCATATTGGTGAATGCGACGACGATATTGTCCGGGATGATGTTCAACAGTACGCTCGTCAATCCGGGGTTATCCGGTACATCGAACGTTTCCTCCGTGTTGAGGGACATCCTTGTTCCAGGCTGAAAGACGCTTGCGACGGCGATTCCGACGATGATGGCAAGTGCAGATGAGAGTACATAATATAAGAACGTTTTTCCACCCATCCGTCCGAGTTTACTGACATTCGTCTGGTTGACCCCGACGATCAGGGTGAACAGGATAAGAGGGATGATCAAGAACTTAAGCAGGCGGATCAATACATCCCCGAGTGGTGACAAGACAGATGCTCCTTCTCCGAAAATAAGTCCGGCAGCGATCCCCAACACCAGTGCTGCAGTAATTTTTACAATGAGGGACGTGTGAAGATATCCCTTCCATATAGATGTCATAGTGTACTTCTCCTTTTAATGGTCAATAAATTTAATCCTCTGTTAATTCTGATAGGTTTAGTAAGGATTGATTGCCATACTATACACCAGAAGGATGGACGTGTCAAAATTCCTGACTTGATCAAAAAAGCCGAGGCAGCACGATAATTATCTATTCAATAACACTGCATTTCACATGAGGATTATTGATTTGGAAGGCATCTTCGGCTTAAAACATTGTCCCTGACTAAACAAAAAACTCCGAATGCATTCGCTCTTCACGAACATCATTCGGAGATTCCGATCAATTCAACTATTAAAAGACCCTCAATAGATCGACAGGTGTCTGTTCTTTCCTTTTAATATCTGGAAAACGCCATATAAGACCAAGCCGAGTGCAACGATACCGAGGAGCCATTGACCGAACGGCTGTTGGGCAATTTTTTGCAGGGCACCGTCCAAGCCCTTGGTTTTATAGGGATCTGCCGTGATGGCGGTTTGAACAAAGAAATATCCGATAAGCAAAAAGACGATCCCCCGGGAGTATAAACCAAGCTTTCCGGTTTTCCTGCCCAGTTCCCATTCCTTCTCGCTCATTTCACTGCGTTTGAATTTGTCGGTGTATTTTTCTGTATAGGCTTTATGGATTTCATAAAGGGCGAAACCGATAATGATGAGGCCGACTGCCCCGACGATCCATTGTCCGAACGGCTGGGCTAATAATTTTGCAGACAGTGTCTGCTTGGATCCCGAACCGGAACCTGAACTTTTGGCATGCATGGCAATGGCAAAAGCATTATATGTCAGTGAGGCGTAGGCGATTCCGCTGATCAGGTGAGTCAACCTTCTGAATAGGGATTTACCGTCATTTTTCACATGTTCAGGATCGAGGATCACCTGAATGAGGCGCCAAAGGACGATGCCGATCAGTCCTGCCCCAAGAATCCAAAGAAGGATTTCCCCGAAAGGCTTGGAAGCAACGGCAGAAAATGCACCGTTAGAGTCAGATGTGCTTCCCCCAATGCCAAGTGCGGCCATGACGGAAAGGGCCCCGATGAGTATATAGACGGTCCCACGTGAAATGTATCCAATTCGTGCGAATCCTTTTATCCAAGGTTTAATGTCTCCGGGTGAAACAGACGGACGCTGCTTTCTTTCGTTTGAAGAAGTGATGGATGACACTCTTGCCATATACGTAACTTCCCTTCTGAATCGATATTCATAGTACCTAAGTATGCTATTCCCGCAATCGTGGCGTTACAAACCCGTTTTAAGGGCAGTAAATGTTGGGAGAATGAAAACAATTTTACCTGTTTTGGCAGGAGCGATTTTTTAAAAGAAACCTATTTACAACGGTATAGGAGAGGAGTAATATATCTATCATCAATTGAATATTCTTGATCGCTTAATTCATTTTGAAGCGGGGGACCCGATTTCCTAGGGGTGAATCCTTTCTATTGAAGGGTAGGGGCACTTCCATGACCCGAATCCGTCAGCTAACCCCGTAAGCGTAGTGGGAGAGGATGATACTTGTGATCTGTCATGGATGACCACAGGCTTAGTTCCTGGTGGTCTTTTTGCGTTGAGATTGATGGAAGAAGTGGCAGTTGGTTAAGCTATAAAAAAGGTTTTGGAGGATTTCAGCATGAAAAAGCAGTTTGCCGTTATTGGATTAGGAAGATTCGGAGGGAATCTAGTTCAGGAATTGACGGAATTGGATGTCGAGGTATTGGCCATCGACATTCATCACGATGTTGTACAAAGGTATATTGATGTTGCCACTCATGCAGTTCAGGCGAATGCGATGGATGAGTCGGTATTAAAATCCCTCGGTTTAAGGAACTTTGATCACGTGATCGTTTCCTTCGGGGATAATATAGAAGCAAGCATACTTACGACCCTCCTCCTGAAAGAATTAGGGGTCAAGGAAGTATGGGTAAAGGCATCGAATGCCTATCATCAAAAGGTGCTGGACCGGATCGGCGCCGATAAAGTCATTCATCCGGAACGGGATATGGCAAGAAGGATCGCCCATCATATCACTTCTGAAAAGATCATTGATTACATCGAGCTTTCAAAGGAACACAGCATCGTTGAAGTGTATGCCTCTAAAAAGGTTGCAGGCAAAACGCTGAATGACCTGGATGTCAGGGCGAAATTCGGCTGCAATATTATCGCCATTCACCGGGGAGAGGAAGTCATCGTTTCTCCTTCAGCCGATGAAGTGGTGAAAATCGATGATCTGTTAATCATCATCGGTCATAATCGGGATATCAATCGTTTCGAAAAAGAAGGTGTATAAAGGATGAAGCAAAAGGCCATTCGGTTAAGCCCGCCGCAGCTTCTTGTTGTGACGTTTTTATTTTTCATCCTCCTCGGGATGGGATTGCTCAAGCTGCCGTTTGCCACTACAGAAACGATTACGTGGCTGGACGCACTGTTCACCACGACAAGTGCGATGACGGTGACGGGACTTGCCGTCGTCGACACTGGCGGCGCCTTCACCACTTTGGGGGAAGTGGTCGTACTGTGTTTGATCCAGATCGGGGGACTCGGGATCATGTCATTTGCTGTCTTGATCTTTATGATGCTTGGAAGAAAAATCGGATTCAAAGAACGGCTGCTGCTGCAGCAGGCACTTAATCAGACATCTGTCGGCGGAGTCATCAAGCTTGTAAAATATTTATTTATCTTTTCGTTTCTTGTTGAAGGAATCGCCGTCATGATGTTGGCGACTGAATGGGTCCCGGCGTTTGGCTGGAAGCACGGGCTGTATGTCAGCGTCTTTCATTCCATTTCCGCCTTTAACAATGCCGGATTCTCATTGTGGTCCGATAGTTTGATAGGATACGTCGGAAGCCCGGTCATCAATTTGACGATTTCGTTCCTCTTCATCGTGGGCGGGATCGGATTCACCGTCCTTGTGGATCTGTGGAAATCAAAGTCGATCCGGAAACTTTCCCTTCATACGAAAATCATGGTCCTTGGAACCTTCATCATCAATGTGGCCGCGTTCCTGATGATATTCGTCCTTGAATACAACAACCCGAATACACTGGCCCAGCTGCCGCTTCCCGATAAGCTTTTCGCCTCTTACTTTCAGGCGGTCACGCCGAGGACAGCCGGTTTCAATTCCCTGGATTACGGAGGAATGGAACGCTCGACCCTCCTCTTAACAATTCTGCTGATGTTCATAGGGGCAGGGAGCGCTTCGACGGGAGGGGGCATCAAGCTAACGACGTTTGTGGTAATTTCCTTAAGTGTGTTTGCGTTCCTGCGGGATAAGAAAGAGATTCGCATCTTCCGCCGTACGATCGGTCAAACCCATATATTCAAAGCGCTCGCCATCTCCATGATCTCCGTGTTGCTTGTCTTTACGGCACTGTTCTTCCTTGAGATGACCGAAAGCGACGCTACATTCATGTCACTGGTTTTCGAAGTTGTTTCGGCCTTTGGCACAGTCGGGTTGTCGATGGGGATCACCGCATCCCTTTCTACCGTCGGCAAATGGATCATCATCGTCGTCATGTTCACCGGGAAGCTCGGCCCGCTTACCCTTGCCTTCTCACTTTCAAGGCCGGATAAAGAGAAAATCCGTTATCCGAAAGAAGATATTTTAACAGGTTAATAGGAATGACCTTGGTTTTCTTGCTTCCTTCATACAGGAAAGCGGGAAGCCTTTTTTGTTTGCGCTGCTATTGGCATGTGCTGATGAGAATATCTATTTTTCGACAAGGGGATCATATCTGGTGAAAAGCGGCTCATAAAGCAGGTGGGGTGGTTGTGCAGGATCTGTAATCAGGAGAAATACCGGCTGTGTGTTAACAAAAAGGAGATGTCAGTGAAGGTTCTTCTTAAAAACCATCCATTCCCCCGCGAAATCACCTTCAAATGAGCATATCATAAGCTTCCTCCCAATCCCTCCTGATTCACTCCCTGAGAGTGAGCGTGCCCCAGCTAAAAGACACCCCCAACTTTCCAAAAACACCAAAGAACCCCTCATACTCTCGCAATAGTCTGAAAACCATCCCGTTAAGCGTTTTCATCGGGCTTGATTCCTGTTGACTAAACGGGCCGCCGACAGTATACTGTTGAAAAATTCTGAACTCTTGGTGGTGCTATCGTTGAAGCGAGTGTATAATTTTTCTGCCGGTCCGGCTGTGTTGCCTGAACCTGTGTTGCGTAAAGTGCAAGATGAGTTATTGAATTATGGGGAAACAGGCATGTCTGTGATGGAATTGAGCCATCGCTCTGCCCCGTTCCAAGGGATTATCGACGGAGCAAAGTCTTTGCTCCGTGAATTGCTTTCGATCCCGGATGATTATCATGTCGTATTTATGCAGGGCGGGGCCTCTCTGCAGTTTTCGATGATTCCGCTGAATCTGTTGTCAGCAGGAGAAGAAGCAGACTATATCCTGACGGGAAGCTGGTCGAAAAAGGCGGTCAAGGAAGCGGAAAAAGCAGGAGGGGTGCGGACGCTAACGCCTGCTGAACCGCTTGAAATCCCGGCTTATAAACCGGAAAATTTCTCGCCAGAGTCAAAGTATGTACATATCACATCAAACAATACAATTGAAGGAACCCGTTTTCACCAATGGCCGGATACAGGGGGGATCCCGCTTGTGGCGGATATGTCTTCCCATATCCTTTCCGAGAAGATAGACGTTTCATCGTTCGGGCTCATTTATGCCGGGGCACAGAAAAATCTTGGTCCTTCAGGTGTGACGGTTGCCATCATCCACGACAGTCTCGTTGGAGGGGCACCTGATACTTGCCCGACGATGCTTGATTATGAGACGTATGTGAAAAACGATTCCCTCTATAATACACCGCCCACTTTTTCGATTTATGTGTTGAAGCTTGTGCTTGAGTGGGTGAAGGAGAACGGTGGGGTAGAAGGCATGCAGAAGCTGAACGAGAAAAAGGCAGGCCTGTTATACCGTTTCATTGATGATTCACAGCTTTTCCACAATCCCGTACCTGAAAAAAACCGTTCACTGATGAACATCCCGTTTTCCACAAAGGATGAGGAACTGAACGCCACGTTTATTAAAGAAGCGGAAGCTGCCGGATTCCAATTTTTAAAAGGTCATCGTTCCGTAGGAGGAATGAGGGCCAGCCTGTATAATGCGATGCCTCTTGAAGGGGTGGAAGCACTTATTGATTTCATGGGGAAATTTGAATCGAAACAAGGAGGATTTTGAAAATGATTTCTATTAATACCTACAACGCCATCAGCCAGAGCGGACTTTCACTGATCGAGGATGACTTGAATTACCACCTGAATGGGAAGGGAGATCCGGACGGAATCCTTGTCAGATCGAAGAATCTCCATGACTTTGCGTTTCCTGCATCAGTTAAAGCAATCGCACGTGCCGGCGCAGGGGTGAACAATATCCCCGTCGATTTCTGCACGGAAAAAGGGATCGTCGTATTCAATACGCCAGGAGCCAACGCCAATGCAGTCAAAGAGCTTGTCCTTGCCAATTTGATCGCCTCTTCCCGTAACCTTTATTCTGCCGTCGGCTGGACCCATTCACTGAAAGACTCGGAAGAAGATGTGCCAGGGACCGTTGAAGCGAAGAAAAAGGAATTTGTAGGCAGGGAGATCAAAGGGAAAAAGCTGGGGGTCGTCGGATTGGGTGCAATCGGTGTCCTCGTGGCCAATGATGCTCTTGCCCTCGGAATGGACGTTGTGGCATATGATCCGTTCATCTCAGTCGATGCTGCCTGGAGATTGTCCCAGGATGTGAAGCGTGCCCATCAGATTGAAGAGGTGTGGGCAGAATGTGACTTCGTGACGCTCCATATCCCACTGTCAGACAAAACGGCGGGCTTTGTAGGTGAAGAGGCCTTCAGGAAGATGAAAAAAGGGATGACGATCCTGAACTTCTCCAGAGGGGAGCTTGTTGAGGAAGACTTCCTATCACATGCCTTGGAATCAGGAACCGTCCGGAAATATGTGACAGACTTCCCGAATAAAAAGGTGCTCGGCATGAAAAACGTCGTACCGGTCCCCCATCTGGGTGCTTCTACGATTGAATCAGAAGAGAACTGTGCCGTCATGGCAACGAAACAGCTGAAAACCTATCTTGAAACAGGGAATATCAAGCATGCGGTCAACCTGCCGGATGTTGAGCTTCCGTACAGCGGGAAAATGCGGGTGACCGTGATGCACCAAAATATCCCGAACATGGTTGGACAAATCGCAACGGTCCTTTCAGGCTACGCCGTCAACATCGCAGATATGATTAATCGCAGTAAGAATACGTGGGCATATACGATGATCGACTTGGATCAGAAGCTGTCAGAGGAAGACCAGCAGCAAGTGAAGACCGGGATGAAAGAAATCCAGGGAGTGGTTTCCGTCCGCCTCATATAAAGGATTAGGCAAACAATCTTAATTGTGTGACTAGAACCCCCTCAGCCGGAGAACAATGTGTATAAATAGGTTGAGGGAGGATTGGTCGTATGCCGTGCATACATTTACACGACAGGGACTTATATTATGAAGATATAGGAAAAGGGACCCCGCTCCTTTTCATCCATCCCCCGGGCATGGGGAGGATGACTTTCATTAAGCAGCATAGCCTTTCCAGCCATTTTCGCCTCATCATCCCCGATTTAACAGGGCACGGGGACTCATTCACGTTGAAACAGCATTGCGGCATTGACGAGTTTATCGCTGATATCAGCGCTGTCCTTGATCATTTGGACATTTCCCGTTGTGTAGTGATTGGATACTCTGCAGGGGGAGTCATTGGACAAGCCTTCTCCCGCTCCTTTGAAGAGCGGGTTTCCTTCTTAATTCTAATCGGTGGTTATCCTAAAGTGACGAACCCGAAGCTTAAATGGATGCATCATATTGGGATGAGAATGACCCGTCATCATCCATCCCGACTGGCTGACATCATCTCGAGGGCCCATTTCAGGGACCGGTCCGACCGGGAAACGCTACGGAAACATATGTATAAGGCGAACCCTTATATTTGGCATCATTATTACATGGAATCGCTCCATTATGATGGCATACAGCAGGTGGAAAGCCTCTCTGTCCCACTTCTCTTAATATATGGGGAGTATTCGGATTGGATCAATTCTCACGCATCTTTATTCGATGATTGCCACCCGAAAAAAATCTATACCATTCAAGGTGCCTCCCATCAGATTCCCACACGTTATCACCATGCACTAAATAACATATTGATAGGAGAAATAGGAGAGTTCGAAAAGAGATGAATGAATAATCTTTGCCCTTATTTTTTCTACTTGGTACTATTTTTATAAAGAATTACAAGGAGAGGAGAATATTATGGGCATCCACCATTATTTCAAAAGCTTATCAGATCTCGAAACCCTCACCCGCTGTCCAGGAAGGTTCAAGTACCACGAACACAATGTGGCCAGCCACTCATTCAAAGTGACGAAAATCGCCCAATTTCTTGCGACAGTTGAGGAACAGGAAGGAAAGGAATTGGATTGGAAATCGCTGTACGAAAAAGCGTTGAACCATGACTATGCAGAGTTATTTACAGGAGATATCAAGACGCCTGTGAAATATGCCTCTGGAAAGCTCCGGGAACTGTTCAACCAGGTGGAGGAGCAGATGGTGAATAAATTCATTACAACTGAGTTCCCTCCACAGTTTCAGGAAGTGTACAGGGAACGGTTTAAAGAAGGAAAGGACGAGACGATCGAAGGAAGGATCTTAGCGGTCGCAGATAAAATTGATCTTCTTTACGAATCGTTTGGGGAAATCCAAAAAGGGAATCCTGAACCTCTCTTTATCGAAATCTACCAAGAAGCATTGTCCACAATCGTAAAGTATAAAGATATGGCGTGCGTTCAATACTTCCTGGAATACATCCTTCCCGACATGCTTTCGGAAAAATTCATCCCTCACAGTGAATTGAAGGAGAGAACCAAAAAGCTGATACGAGAAGGGGATCAATAGAATTCCCTTTCCAGATAGGGGAATCTTCGGTAGAATATGTGTTATTCCCTTATCTTTCAAGGAGAGTTGACCGTGTCCAAAATAATATTAGGCATATTTCTGCCAGGATTACTTGTCGTTTTGTTCGCCCGGGTGACGTACAACCATTATGTCGGTTTGATCTTGACCGTTGCCCTCATTGCGGCTTCTGTGTCGAAGGGGTATACAGACTCCTGGGTACTGATTGTCATAGACGCGGCTTCATTGACCGCCGGATTTTGGTATAGTGACCGGATGATGAAGAAAGCGAAGAAAAGTGCGAAATGAATAGAATCATGTAACAAGGCTGCCCTTACTATTTAAGGGCAGCCTTGTTTTATTTGGTGCTTTCTTTTCTTTGAGAGGATATCCCCTTGAACAGCTAGTAATATTAAAATTACCAATAGAAAAATGGATAAGCAAACGGTATTTATGCGCCTAATTGAATCATTCGCATTCAAGCTTCTTTTATTGTGGATAAAAAATGGAATTGTGTGAATAAACGAAAATAAATAGAGTTATTCACAGCTTGAAACCGTAAACATCGACATTGTTCACAAAAAAAATGACGAATTGTGAGTAAATAAAGAGATTTTCCACAAGCGTAATACACTTATACACATAGTTATACACAGATTGTGCATAGACATCCTCAGATTTTGTCGAATTGCTGTCTGGAGCTGCAACCACTTGGATTATTTGGAACTTATCCACAGAAAAACAGATTGAACAAAATAAAAACGAACTTTTGTTCGCTTATTAATGGTTAAGATCAAGAGGAATGTGGTAGAATGTGTATAGATGAATGGACAGTGTTTAAACAGGGTAAAAGTAGGTAAATACAAGGTAGCAGTCCTTTAATATAGGAGGTTTCGCGGTGAAAGATCAATTCGAGCTCAAGTCTAAGTATAAGCCTGAAGGGGATCAGCCCCGGGCGATTGAGAAATTAGTGGAAGGCATCAATGAGGGGAAGCGTCACCAGACCCTGCTTGGGGCGACGGGGACAGGAAAGACATTCACTGTGTCCAACGTGATCCAGCAGGTGGAAAAGCCCACCCTCATCATTGCACACAATAAAACATTGGCAGGACAGCTCTATAGTGAATTCAAAGAGTTTTTTCCTGAGAATTCCGTTGAATATTTTGTCAGTTACTATGATTACTATCAACCTGAGGCATATGTCCCGCAAACGGATACCTTCATTGAGAAGGATGCAAGCATCAATGATGAAATCGATAAACTGAGGCACTCTGCCACATCTGCCTTATTCGAGCGGAAAGATGTCATCATCATCGCCAGCGTCTCCTGTATTTACGGTTTGGGTAATCCGGAAGAATATAAAGAGCTCGTTCTGTCCCTGCGTGTCGGCATGGAAATCGAACGAAACCAGCTGCTCCGGAAACTTGTGGATATCCAGTATGAACGGAATGACATCGACTTTCAGCGGGGGACTTTCCGGGTAAGGGGAGACGTCGTTGAGATTTTCCCGGCTTCCCGCGATGAACACTGTATGCGTGTAGAATTTTTCGGTGACGAAATCGACCGGATCCGTGAAGTGGATGCCCTGACAGGTGAAATCATAGGAGACCGGGATCATTTTAGACTATTCCCGGCTTCCCACTTCGTCACCCGGCAGGAGAAGATGCAAGTTGCCATCAAGAATATTGAGCAGGAGCTTGAAGAGCAGCTCGCCATCATGAAAGAGGAGAATAAGCTTCTGGAGGCGCAGCGCCTGGAACAAAGGACCCGCTATGACCTGGAGATGATGAGGGAGATGGGCTTCTGTTCCGGAATCGAGAACTATTCCCGGCATCTTACGCTCAGGCCGTCAGGTTCGACGCCATACACCCTAATCGACTATTTTCCAGAAGACTTCCTGATCGTCATTGATGAGTCCCACGTGACCCTTCCTCAAATCCGGGGAATGTTCAACGGTGACCAGGCCAGAAAAAAAGTGCTCGTGGACCATGGCTTCCGTCTGCCGTCGGCGATGGACAATCGTCCGCTGCGCTTTGAAGAATTCGAAGGGAAAACAAACCAGCTTCTCTATGTTTCTGCGACACCGGGCCCATATGAAATCGAACACAGCCCTGAGATGGTCGAGCAGATCATCCGCCCGACAGGACTGCTCGACCCGATCATCGAGGTCCGTCCAATCGAAGGGCAGATTGATGATCTGCTGGGTGAAATCAACGAGCGAATAGAGAAGAACGAACGTGTCCTCGTGACCACCCTGACAAAGAAAATGTCAGAGGATCTTACAGCCTACTTAAAAGAAATGGGCATCAAGGTCCAGTACCTTCATTCTGAAATCAAGACGCTGGAACGAATCGAGATCATCAGGGATCTCCGCCTTGGTAAATATGACGTGCTCGTCGGGATCAACCTGCTTCGGGAAGGCTTGGATATCCCTGAGGTTTCCCTCGTCACGATATTGGATGCCGATAAAGAAGGCTTCCTTCGTTCCGAGCGGTCACTCATCCAGACGATCGGGCGTGCTGCCCGTAACAGCAACGGCCGGGTCATCATGTATGCGGATAAAATCACAGACTCCATGCAGAAAGCCCTGGATGAAACGGCGCGACGCCGGACGATTCAGGAAGAATATAATGAAAAGCACGGTGTGACACCGATGACCATCCAAAAAGACATCCGGGACGTCATCAGGGCGACCCGTACCGCAGAAGATGAAGAGGTGTATGAAGGAGAGCGTACGAAACCCTCGAAAATGTCTAAACCGGAGAGACAAAAACTTATTGCCAGCTTAGAAGTGGAAATGAAGGAAGCCGCCAAGGCATTGGACTTTGAGCGTGCAGCACAGCTTCGTGATACCATTCTTGAGCTGAAAGCGGAAGGATGAACGCATTATGGCGCTAGACAAAATCATCGTACAAGGAGCGAGGGCTCATAATTTAAAGAATATAGATATTGAAATCCCCCGTGATCAACTCGTTGTTTTAACCGGGCTTTCAGGCTCGGGGAAATCTTCCCTGGCCTTTGATACCATTTATGCAGAAGGGCAAAGGAGATATGTAGAGTCGCTTTCTGCCTACGCACGTCAATTTCTTGGGCAGATGGACAAACCTGATGTGGATGCAATCGAAGGATTGTCCCCGGCGATCTCCATCGACCAGAAAACGACGAGCCGAAATCCCCGCTCGACAGTGGGGACGGTGACCGAAATTTATGATTATCTCAGACTGTTATTCGCGAGGGTCGGGAAGCCGATCTGCCCGAATCACGGCATCGAAATCTCTTCCCAAACGATTGAACAGATGGTCGACCGGATCCTTGAATATCCGGAAAGGACCAAGCTTCAAGTGCTTGCACCGGTCGTATCCGGACGTAAAGGGACCCATGTGAAAACATTGGAAGACATCAAGAAGCAGGGGTTTGTCCGTGTCCGGATCAACGGGGAAGTCCAGGATCTCGGGGAAGACATCTCCCTTGAGAAAAATAAGAAACACTCCATCGAAGTGATCATCGACCGAATTGTCGTAAAAGATGGGGTCGCAGCCCGTCTGTCCGATTCGCTTGAAACGGCCCTGCGGCTTGCGGACGGCCAGGTCATCATCGATGTCATCGGTGAAGAGGAGTTATTGTTCAGTGAACATCACGCATGTCCGTACTGTGGATTTTCGATCACTGAACTGGAACCGAGAATGTTCTCTTTCAACAGCCCATACGGAGCATGTGAAAGTTGTGACGGTCTGGGTACGAAGCTCGAGGTCGATAAGGAGCTCATCATCCCGGATTGGGACCGCACCCTTGATGAACATGCGGTTGCTCCGTGGGAGCCGACCAGTTCCCAGTACTATCCGTCTTTATTGAAGGCGGTCTGTGACCATTATGAAATTCCGATGGATATCCCGGTGAAGGACATCCCGAAAACACAAATGGACAAAATCCTTTACGGATCAGGCAAGGATGAGATTTATTTCCGCTACGAAAATGATTTCGGACAGGTCCGTGAAAACTATCTCCGTTTCGAAGGTGTCATCCCGAATGTCGAGCGCCGCTACAGAGAAACGAGCTCAGACTACATCCGGGAACAGATGGAAAAGTATATGGCTCAGCAGCACTGTCCGACCTGTAAAGGCCACCGTTTGAAGCAGGAGAGTCTTGCAGTAAAAGTGGATTCCCTTCATATCGGGGAAGTAACGGCATTTTCCATCGAGGAAGCAGAGCAGTTCTTCCACAAGCTCGAACTGTCTGAAAAAGATATGAAAATCGCCAATCTCATCTTAAGGGAGATCCGTGAACGACTTGGCTTCCTTGTGAATGTAGGGTTGGAATACCTGACATTGAGCCGGGCGGCAGGGACGCTGTCAGGGGGAGAGGCGCAGCGGATCCGCTTGGCCACACAAATCGGTTCCCGCCTGACCGGCGTCCTGTATATCCTTGATGAACCGTCGATCGGCTTGCATCAGCGGGATAATGACCGCCTGATCGATACGTTGAAAAATATGCGGGAAATCGGGAATACGCTGATCGTCGTGGAACATGATGAAGATACGATGATGGCAGCCGATTACCTTATTGATATTGGTCCGGGGGCCGGAGTCCACGGAGGAGAGGTCGTCTCAGCGGGAACTCCCCAGGAAGTGATGGACGATCCGAATTCATTGACAGGTCAATATTTATCCGGAAAGAAATTCATCCCCCTGCCTCAGGAAAGAAGGAAGCCTGATGGACGCTATCTTGAAATCGTCGGTGCGAAGGAGAACAATCTGAACAACGTCAAAGTGAAGCTGCCATTAGGCGTCTTTACGGCGGTCACAGGTGTTTCCGGCTCAGGAAAAAGCACGCTGATCAATGAAATCCTTCACAAATCACTCGCCCAGAAGCTTCATCATGCAAAAGCCAAACCAGGTGAGCATAAAGAAGTGAAGGGAATCGAAAACCTTGATAAAGTCATCGACATCGATCAGTCACCGATCGGACGTACTCCGAGGTCGAACCCTGCCACATATACAGGGGTCTTCGATGACATTCGTGATGTGTTTGCCACAACGAATGAAGCGAAAGTCCGGGGATACAAAAAGGGCCGCTTCAGCTTTAACGTAAAAGGCGGACGCTGTGAAGCATGCCGCGGGGACGGGATCATCAAGATCGAGATGCACTTCCTGCCTGATGTTTACGTTCCTTGTGAAGTATGTCACGGAAAACGTTACAACCGTGAAACGCTTGAAGTGAAATATAAAGATAAGAACATTTCCGATGTCCTTGAAATGACTGTGGAGGATGCGGTGAAGTTCTTTGAAAATATCCCGAAGATCAAGCGCAAGCTGCAGACGATCTATGATGTCGGATTGGGCTATATCACTTTGGGGCAGCCTGCCACTACGTTATCAGGTGGAGAAGCACAGCGTGTGAAGCTGGCGTCCGAACTGCATCGCCGTTCGACAGGCCGATCTCTTTATATCCTTGACGAACCTACGACAGGTCTTCACGTGGATGACATTGCCCGCCTGCTCGTCGTCCTTCAGCGATTGGTTGATAACGGGGATACGGTCCTTGTCATCGAGCATAATCTTGATGTCATCAAAGCGGCCGACTACCTTGTGGACCTTGGTCCTGAAGGCGGAGACAAAGGCGGCATGATCGTCGCAAGCGGTACACCTGAAAAAGTGGCCGAAGCAAAAGGCTCTTATACAGGCAAGTATCTGAAACCAGTACTCGAGCGAGACCGTGAACGCATGAAGCAGAAGATACGTGAAAAAGAAGAAGTGACCAATTGATGGGGAGGGAGGTGCATGAGCATCTCCCTTTATTAATAGGGCGAGGTCCCCCATCTCCCTCTATCCATTATGAAAACACCTCTCCGTACCTACTGAATATCAGCCCCGGGATGGAGGGAGAAACCGGCACCATATGTGAAAATAAGATCATAAGAAATGCATTGAAACCTTTTCCGCCACGTATCGTAAATAGTAGTAGAGGAGATGATGTAGGTGGAAACCAACAAAGTATTATCAGCTCTTTGCTATTTTAGTATCTTCTTTGCCGGCTTCCTTTTCCCCCTGATCGTCTATTTTGTATCCGACGATCCTGGCGTGAAAAAGGATGCGAAAGCGGCATTTCTATCCCACTTGATACCGGTCATTGCGGTGCCGTTCATCTTCACCGGACTGGTGATGGATTTAGGCTTTTTCGCCGGCGGAGGATTGCCGGTATTCACCATTTTGATCATCGGATTAGTGATATTGGTCAGTGTGGCTGTAGTCATTTGGAATGTGTATAAGGGCATCAAAGTACTTTTATAACCAATAGAGGGGATGAAGAAGTATGAATGAAGAACGTAAACGCATTTTGGATATGTTGGAAAATGGAACGATTTCGGCACAGGAAGCTCTGGCATTGTTGGAGGCACTTGAGAAGAAACCTGATTCATCAAAGGAAAAAGAAAAGGATTTCTTAGATGAATTTGTGTCGATCTTCCAGGATGGCAAAAAGAGCGGAAGAGACCATTCAGCGGACTCAAAGCCAAAGGATAAGCTTATTGATTTCATGAACACGGCGTTCACCAAAATCAAGAATTTCGATTTTGATTTCCAGTGGAATCAATCGGTCGAGCTGTCACATGTCTATCAGCAACCGAACACGGAATTTGTGAAAATCGATGTGGATGTGGCTAACGGCAAGGTTGAACTCATTCCTTGGGACGGTGAGGAAGTCCGTGTGGAGTGTGAGGCGAAGGTGTATCGTACCGAGGACCTTGAAGAAGCAAGAAAGCAGTTCCTGGAGAATACTTCATTCACAGTCGATGGGGAAACGCTGTATTATGCAACCCAACTGAAATGGATGAAGGTAGATTCGAAGCTGTTTATACCGAAGCATCAATATAAGCGGATTTCTGTCCGTTTGTTCAACGGCGGATTGAAAGCGGAGCATCTGGATGTAGAGGATTTACGTGCGAAGGCCGCGAACGGGAAGATCATGATCGATCACTTGACGGCGAAGAAAGCGGAAGTGGAGACGTCGAACGGGGCGATTTCCATCCTGAATGCCAAAGCTGATCATGTGGAAGCGGAATCTATTAACGGTAAAGTGCACGTTGAAGGGGACATCTCTTATTCTGATGTGCAATCGTTGAACGGAAACGTCGTATGCTCCCTGACCGGTGAGAAGGCAGACACCCTTCATGCGAAAACAGTGACGGGCAACATCGATCTGTTCGTACCGGAGAAAGTCAATATATCCGGTGAAGCAAAATCAAACTTCGGCGGTTTTAAGCTCGAGCTTGAGGGTATTGATGTATTGGAAGAAAAAAATGAAGTGGTACAAAAATCGATCCGTTTCAGCCGTAAAACAGACGCAACGGATAAGCTGCATCTATTCGCGGAAACAAAAGCAGGATCTGTCCTCATAAAAAAGTATGAACAGAAGAATGTTAATAAGGACAACGCATAAGATGAGAAAGAAGGAATAACCATGAAAAAACAATTGGCACGATCAAGGTCCGACAGAAAACTGGCTGGGGTGATTGGAGGACTGTCCCGATATGTGGGGATGGATGCGACAATCCTCAGGGTGATTTTCATCATCCTGCTCATTCCGACGGGATTTTTCCCTCTGGTCGTCGTATACGGTTTACTCGCCTTCGTGCTGCCACATGAGGAGGAAACCATCAGATAATGAGATGGATTATTGGAATTTTAATTAATGCAGTCATCTTCATTGCATTAGCTGGATTTTTCGAGGGGTTCGCGGTATCAGGGATCGGTGCGGCCATCGGGGCGAGTTTCATCCTCGCCATCCTGAATGTGCTGGTCAAACCGATACTGATCATCCTGACCCTGCCGGTGACGATCTTATCCCTCGGCTTGTTCCTGTTTGTGATCAATGCAATCACGCTCCTTTTGACCGACGGATTGATGGGGAGCAGCTTCGAGTTATCAGGATTCGGCATGGCATTTTTGGCTTCAATCATCCTGTCACTGGCGAACCTCGTCATCCAAAAAGCGGTGCTTGACCCGATGAGAGATAAGTGACGGAAAACCTGACTTTGGTATAGTCAGGTTTTTTTGTGGTGAAAAAAGGAGTTTCCTCTCTGTAGATAGAAATACTTGGAAACAGGAGGAGAAGCAGATGAAAAAGACCGCTGGTGTGATGAAAGGTTTCCGTGGTTTGGATGTACCGTACGCATTGTTATCCATGAAAGAAAAGGCTGAAGGGATCGCCATCCTGCTGCCGGGATCCGGCTATTCGGTCCAGGCGCCATTGCTGCATTATGCGACGGGCATTTATTTAAATAGAGGGTTTGATGTGTTGCAGGTCAATTACCACTATGGGAATAAGGGCTATGAGGATCTGACCGTGGAAGAATTGGATGAAGTGCTGAAGGCAGACGTTCAAAAGGTGATCAATCATGTATTAGATGACAAGAGCTATCCCCAGGTTTATTTGATCGCCAAGTCGTTCGGGACGATCGCGCTGTGCGCAGACTTTGTGCGGGATGAGTTGAAGGATGCGAGGCTCGTCTGGCTGACTCCTTTAATAAAAGAGGATTTTCTGTTCCAGGCGATGAGAGATAGTCACAATGAAGGGCTTTGCATCTTTGGAAGCGAGGACCGTCACTATGATGAAGGACGTTTAGATGAGTTGAAACGCAATCCCCGCCTGCAGCTTCATGTGATGGAAGGGACCAATCACAGTCTCGAGCATGACTTCAACGTCATAGACAGCATATCGACCCACCGGGAGATCATGAAAATCATCGAAGCATTTTAAGGAGCGCAGATCTGCGCTTTTTTTCATTTATCCCCTTTTTTCTTCGAAGTAAGCTTCCTTGCGCTTTTTTCTATAATTGCTAAAATAGGTTAGAGTAAGAAACATAATAAATATGAAGCGAGTGTAACATGAAGGAGGAGCTATTTTTGGCAAAAGTTCGCACGAAAGACATCGTCGAAAAGTTCAATCTTGAGCTGGTCGGCGGAGAAGAAGGTTTACATAGGCCGATAACAACGAGTGACATTTCCCGGCCGGGACTTGAGATGGCCGGTTATTTCAACTATTATCCGGCAGAGCGGATTCAATTATTGGGGAAAACCGAGCTGTCATTCCTTGAATTATTGGATGAAGCTGAACGCAAGCGCAGAATGGAAGCGCTTTGTACCGATATCACACCCGGCATCATCATCTCCAGGGATCTTGAGATTCCGCCGCAGCTTGTAGAGGCGGCGAACCGCTTTGATGTACCTGTCATGCGCTCCTCTATGAAAACGACACGCTTTTCTTCGAGACTGACGAATTATCTTGAAAGCAAGCTTGCACCGACAACGGCGATCCACGGTGTACTTGTTGATATATATGGGGTTGGGGTGCTGATCACCGGTAAAAGCGGCGTTGGTAAAAGTGAGACGGCCCTTGAGCTTGTGAAAAGAGGACACCGCCTTGTTGCCGATGACTGCGTGGAAATCCGGCAGGAAGATACGGATACGCTGATCGGGAGCTCTCCTGAATTGATCGAACATCTCCTTGAAATCCGGGGGCTCGGCATCATCAACGTGATGACTTTATTCGGGGCGGGAGCAGTCCGGAGCTATAAACGGATCACCCTCTGTATCAATCTTGAGCTGTGGGATAAAACGAAACAGTATGACCGCCTCGGACTTGAGGAAGAGAAAATGCGGATCATTGATACCGATATTACGAAGCTGACCGTGCCTGTCCGTCCTGGACGAAACTTGGCGGTCATCATTGAAGTCGCTGCCATGAACTTCCGCCTGAAGCGGATGGGCGTGAATGCAGCGGAGCAGTTTACGAACCGTTTATCCGATGTGATCGAAGACGGTGAAAACGAAGATATTTAAGTTTTACATATCCTATACGTGAAAAAGGAGAGACAACATGAACGAGAATATTACGCCGATCAATCCGGTTGCGATTACACTCGGACCGATTCCGGTACACTGGTACGGTGTCATTATCGGACTTGGCATCGCACTCGGACTCTATTTGGTCATTCGTGAAAGCAAACGGTTAGGTCTTCATCCTGACACATTCATTGATTTACTCGTGTGGGCAATCCCGATCGCCATCATCTCGGCCAGGGCCTATTATGTCATCTTTGAATGGGACAATTATTATGCGGATCATCCAGGGGATATCATCCAAGTGTGGGAGGGAGGGATTGCCATCCACGGTGCATTGATCGGGTCGGTGTTGACGACGATCGTGTTTGCCAAGATTAAGGGGCTGTCGTTCTGGAAGCTGACTGATATTGCTGCACCAAGCATTATTTTAGGGCAGGCAATCGGCCGCTGGGGCAATTTCATCAATCAGGAAGCCCATGGCGGCGAAGTGTCCCGTTCTTTTCTTGAAAGTCTGATGCTCCCTGATTTCATCATCAATCAAATGTATATCAGTGGTGCGTATTATCACCCTACATTCCTGTATGAATCACTTTGGAGCTTTGCCGGCCTGATTCTCCTCCTTGTGTTGAGAAGGAAAGCTAACTGGCTTCGCCGTGGGGAATTATTCCTTATATATGTCATCTGGTACTCTATCGGACGATTTTTCGTGGAAGGTCTCAGAACAGACAGTCTGATGCTCGGATCACTTCGGTTTGCACAGGTCATTTCCATTGTCCTCATCATTGCTGCCATCGGGATGTTCATCTATAGAAGGAAAGCAGGTCTTGCGAACAAGGCATACGATGAGAAGACAGAGAGCGTAAACGCCTGATAAAGGGGAGTGGGAGTATGTGGTCATCTTTTAAGAATGGCGGCATCGTAGGTTTGCGGACGACCTGGTCACTGGGCAAGGTCATCTTTCCGATCACGCTGATCGTTTATTTACTGCAATACACGCCGGTCCTCCCGTGGATCATGGAGAGGATTTCACCCTTTATGAAGCTTCTCGGTCTGTCCGGTGATGCGGCGATTCCCCTTGTTCTTGGGAATTTTCTCAATCTGTATGCGGGGATCGGAGGCATTTTGTCACTTGATCTGACCGTGAAGGAAGTGTTCATCATTGCGGTGATGCTTTCCTTTTCCCACAATCTGTTCATCGAATCAACGGTTGCTTCCAAGGTGGGAGTGAAGATCTGGCTGATTGTAGCCGTAAGGATCGGACTCGCCCTGGTCGCTGCGGTTGTCATCAACCTGGTCTGGAGCGGCGGATCGGAAACGGCCGTTTATGGCATGATGCCCCCTCAGCAGGCAGAGCCCGGCGGGTGGGGAGAAATCATCATGCTTGGACTTGAAAAGGCAGGTTACGGGGTGCTGCAGCTTGCGCTGATCGTCATCCCGCTTATGATGATCATTCAGGTGATGAAGGATTTGAAATGGATGGACGCGTTCTCACGCTGGATGGCTCCTGCGACGAGGGCACTTGGTATGAACGAAAATACTTCAGCAACGATGGTGGCAGGTCTTGTCATCGGACTTGCATACGGAGCGGGCGTGATGATCCAGGCCGTTAAAGAAGACGGCGTGAGCAAGAAGGATGTCACGATCGCCTTCATCTTTTTGGTCGCATGCCATGCGGTCGTCGAGGATACATTAATCTTTATACCACTCGGCATCCCTGTCCTTCCATTACTTGTGATCAGACTGGTCACAGCCATCCTGCTGACGCTAGCGGTGGCGTACGGTTGGAACAAGGTCGAAGCCAAGAGAAAAAAGGAGCTGCATTATGAGCAGGATTACAACAATATTATTTGATCTGGATGGAACATTGATCAACACGAACGATCTCATCATTTCATCCTTTATGCATACGTTGAATCATTACTATCCGGGGCAATACGAGGAAAAGGATGTGCATCCTTTTATGGGTCCTCCTTTAGAAGAGTCGTTCGGTGGATTGAATCCAGAACGGATGGAAGAAATGTGTGCCCATTACCGTGCGTACAATCATGAGCATCATGATGCCCTCGTCACCGAATTCGAAGGGGTATATGAAACAGTCCAGACCCTTTACCAGAGCGGATACAAATTGGCGATCGTGTCGACAAAGGTTCGTGACGTTGTATTGAAAGGGCTGGACTTGATGAATTTACGCCAGTTCTTTGACGTCATCATCACCCTCGATGAAGTGGAAAACGCCAAGCCCCATCCAGAACCGATCGAGAAGGCATTAATGGCATTGGGCGCTTCTGCAGATGAAGCGATCATGATCGGCGACAACCATCATGATATTTTAGCCGGCAAAAATGCAGGCGTCCTGTCTGCAGGTGTCGCATGGAGTGCAAAGGGAAGAGAGCACCTCGCCCACTACGAACCGGACTTTATGCTCGACAATATGAGAGATTTACTGAAGATCGTCGGAGCGCCCGGTTCATGAGGAGAACGGACCGTTACCGTGTAGAAGGTGCGAACTCCCTTTGGCATGTGTATAATACCGTTCCTTTCACAAAGGTGGTCAAAAATTTCATCGTCATCCAGCTCGCCCGCTACACACCCTTTTTGGGAATGAAGAATTGGCTGTATAAAACATTCCTCCGCATGGACATCGGCGAACAGACATCGTTCGCCCTGATGGTCATGCTCGATGTGATGTTCCCTGAAAAAATATCCGTTGGACGGAATACGGTGATCGGCTACAACACGACGATCCTCGCTCACGAATACCTGATCAGGGAATACAGGCTGGGTGATGTAGAAATCGGATCGGAAGTCATGATTGGCGCAAACACTACGATATTGCCCGGCGTGAAAATCGGCGACGGCGCCATCGTATCGGCCGGGACCCTCGTACATAAGGATGTTCCTGAAGGGGCCTTCGTAGGGGGAAACCCGATGAGAATCATCTACACGAAACAAGAAATGGCCGACAGATGGCGGGAAGATCCGATATATGGATTGAAAACTGAAGACGAAGGGAAAAGGTAAAGATGGATACTGTCTTTGCCTTTTTGTTTTGTCTTTTTTGGGGGAGTGGTGGTTGTATGTAAAAAAAAACGGTAATAAAACAGAGGGGGTATACAAATTTATCGAAAGAAATCCCCATGGTGACTTACGCTCCAGGTTTCCGCCCCACGCCCCGCGGAAAGCGGGCACCTGGAGCGTAAATCAGCATTTAAAAAACCCGCCCAAACGGTTGACGGATAATAAAAG
Organism: Bacillus sp. KH172YL63; assembly: GCF_011398925.1. Lineage (NCBI taxonomy): Bacteria > Bacillati > Bacillota > Bacilli > Caryophanales > Bacillaceae > Bacillus > Bacillus sp. KH172YL63. The sequence goes on along the minus strand of NZ_AP022842.1, from coordinate 3,716,204 downwards.
AAACGCTACACTACAAATAACTTTATTTTATTAGCACATTAGTGAACTAAAGGATTTCTGAATAATCCACGATTACTAGCATTCCCTGAAACGGGGAAAATAATTGGATAGAACCTACACCAAAGGTGGTTGTTATGACTAACTTATTTATGTTTGAGAAACCATTGGGAATGAGAGACACATTTCCTGACTTATATGAAATCAAAGATCAGACGAAGAAAAAGATGGAGCAGGCGATGAAGCTGTGGGGCTATAGATTTATCGAAACCCCGAGCCTGGAATATTATGAAACCGTCGGGGAAGCTTCGGCCATTCTTGATCAGCAGCTGTTCAAGCTCCTTGACCAGCAGGGCCATACGCTTGTATTAAGGCCGGATATGACGGCGCCGATTGCCCGGATCGCCGCATCGAAGTTATTGAAGGATGAAGCGCCGCTCAGGCTTGCTTACTCGAACTCCGTGTTCCGTGCACAGCAGCGTGAAGGCGGTCGTCCGGCTGAATTCGAACAGGTGGGCATCGAGTGCATTGGTGACGACTCTGTCAGTGCCGATGCTGAAGTGATTGCCCTCATGGTCTCTGTCCTGAAAGAGGCAGGTTTACAAAATTTCAAGATTTCCATCGGACATATCGGATTCGTTCAGGAACTGTTCACGCAAATTGTCGGAACGGAAGAACGTGCCGATACGTTGAGAAGATACTTATATGAGAAAAATTATGTCGGCTTCCGCCAGCATGTCAATGAACTGGCGCTGTCGTCCATTGATAAACAGCGACTGTTCAGGTTCCTCCAATTGCGTGGATCAGAGCAGGTCCTTGAAGAAGCCCACTCCCTGCTGGAAGGGGATCAGGGTCTGCAGGCGTTGGGTCAGCTGAATGAGTTGTGGAACATCCTGAACGATTATGATGTGGCACAATATGTGAAGTTCGATTTGAGCCTGGTGAGCCACATGAGTTATTACTCAGGTATCCTTTTTGAAGTGTACGGGGAGAACGTCGGCTTTGCGATCGGTAATGGAGGACGCTATAACAAGCTCCTTGAGAAATTCGGGAAGAATTCCGGTGCAACAGGATTTGGCTTGCGCCTTGATTACGTTCTTGAAGCGATGCAGGTCGAGTTATCCTCAAGTCTTCAACAATGTGTGCTGTTCAGTGATGAGCGGAGAAAAGAAGCGATCGGGCTTGCCCATGAGCTGAGAAGTGAAGGCGTCGAGGTTGTGCTTCAGAACTGGAAGGGCGTAGGAGACGTGGACGAGTTCACAAAAGGCTTCAGCAATGTGCATTTCGTCGTAGGACAGGATCGAAAGGGTGGTGAAACGTCATGAGCGCATTAACAATTGCCATGCCGAAAGGAAGGATCTTCGAAGAAGCGGTTGAACTGCTGAGAAAGGCAGACTATGATCTGCCGCCGGAGTTTGATGACTCACGGAAGCTCATCATCGAGGTCCCCCAGGAGAATCTGCGTTTCATCCTCGCAAAGCCGATGGATGTTCCGACGTATGTGGAGCACGGCGTCGCTGACCTCGGGATTGCCGGGAAGGATGTCATGCTTGAAGAAGAGCGTGACGTATATGAGCTCCTCGACTTGAAAATCAGCGGATGCTACTTGGCTGTGGCAGGACTGCCGGATACGAAAATGAATGATGTGGCCCCGAAAATCGCGACCAAATATCCGAATGTCGCGTCATCTTACTTCAGGGAACAGGGGGAGCAGGTTGAAATCATCAAGCTGAATGGTTCCATCGAACTTGCCCCGCTGATCGGACTCGCCGACCGCATCGTCGACATCGTCTCTACGGGAAGAACGCTGAAGGAAAACGGACTGGTAGAATACGAAACGATCGTAGACATCACCTCCCGCCTCATCGTCAACCCGGTCAGCTACCGCATGAAAGACGACAAAATCGAAGACCTCGTCGCCCGCCTGACACGCATCATCGGGTGATGGCATTGTGAGGGACGGACCTCCCTAGAGAGGTCCGGTAATCGCGTTACAGCAAGCTTAAATAGAGTGAAAGGGTCGGATGAAGCGTGAAAATGGAGGTCCGTCCCTCCACTGAAGGTTGGTGAATGGAATGAAGTTGATTAAGGATATAAGCGGGGCGTCGATTAAGCGCTCGGTTGATGGTGGTACGGAAGAGCAGCGGAAAGCGGTCCAGGAGATCATTGCTTCTGTTCAGGAGAAAGGTGACGAAGCGGTCCGCGAATATACGGAGAAGTTTGATGGTGTACAGTTAGACAGCATCAGAGTGTCCCAGGCTGAAATCGATGAAGCCTTTGCTTCTTTGGATCAGGAAATGATTTCGATCATTGAAGAAGCAGGTGAGAACATCAGGGAGTTCCACGAAAAGCAGAAGAGGAATTCTTGGTTTACAACGAATGAAGACGGAACGATGATCGGTCAGCGACTGACACCGCTCGATTCTGTCGGGGTCTATGTCCCAGGCGGAACGGCCGCCTACCCTTCATCCGTCTTGATGAATGTACTGCCTGCCAAAGTGGCCGGAGTGAAACAGATCACGATGGTTTCTCCTCCAGGTAAGGACGGGAAGCTGTCGGCAGGCGTGCTCGTTGCCGCCAAACTTGCAGGAGTGGAGAACATTTTCAAAGTGGGCGGTGCCCAGGCAGTTGCGGCACTTGCTTACGGAACCGAAACGATCAGTCCGGTCGATAAGATCACCGGACCCGGCAACATCTTTGTCGCTCTAGCCAAACGTGAAGTGTTCGGGGATGTGGACATTGATATGATCGCAGGGCCGAGTGAAATTGTCATTCTTGCAGATGAGCATCAGCGGGCAGATGAAATTGCCGCCGATCTTCTTTCCCAGGCTGAGCACGATGTATTTGCTTCTGCAGTACTCGTGACCAATTCTGAGCGTCTCGCTGAAGAAGTATCTGAACAGGTCGAAAGGCAGCTTTCTTCCCTTCCGAGAGAAGAGATTGCCCGTCAGTCCATTTCGGATTACGGTGCGATTTATGTAACGAAGGATATGGAAGAAGCGATCGATGTTGTGAATCAGCTTGCAGCGGAGCACCTCGAGATCCTGACGGAAAAACCCCTTGAAACGATGGCGAAGGTCCGTCACGCAGGTGCGATCTTCCTCGGCCGATTCAGCTCAGAGCCTGTCGGCGATTATTTTGCAGGACCGAATCATGTCCTGCCGACAAACGGTACGGCACGGTTCTCGAGTCCGTTGAACGTGGACGAGTTCATGAAGAAGACCAGTGTGATATCCTACAGTGAAACAGCACTGGAGAAAAACTATCAAAAAATCGCGAAGCTTGCCCGTCTGGAAGGGCTGGAAGCCCATGCCCGTGCGGTAGAGATCCGATTCGATAAAGAGAAGTAAGAAAGAGGGACGGACCTCCATCTGGAGGTCCGTCCCTCCAAAAAAGGAGGACATCATGGTGAGAAGTGCAGAGGTTGTGCGCAAGACGAATGAGACGGATATCCGTTTGAATTTTGGAATTGATGGAGAGGGGAACTCGAAGATTGAGACGGGTGTCCCGTTTATGAGTCATATGCTGGATTTGTTCACGAAACACGGACAGTTTGATTGTACGATCGAGGCGGACGGGGATGTCGAGGTCGATGACCACCATACAACGGAGGATATCGGAATCTGCCTCGGTCAGGCATTGTTGAAGTCACTGGGGGATAAAAAAGGCATCAAGCGTTACGGATCAGCGATGGTTCCGATGGATGAAGCACTTGCCCAGGTCGTGGTTGACCTCAGCAATCGTCCGCACCTTGAGTTCCGTGCAGAGCTTCCGAGTCAGAAGGTCGGGACATTCGATACTGAAAATGTCCATGAGTTCCTTTGGAAGTTCGCCCTGGAAGCCCGAATGAATTTACACGTCATCGTCCACTATGGTCACAACACCCACCACATCATCGAAGCGATCTTCAAGGCGCTGGGACGCGCCCTTGATGAAGCAACGACGATCGATCCCCGTGTCAAAGGGATCCCGTCGACGAAAGGGATGTTATAATTCATGATCGGCATCGTAGATTATGGAATGGGGAATCTGTTCAGCGTCAGCAAAGCACTTGAACGGCTGAACGTCCCTTATTTTATCAGTGATGTACAAGAAGAGCTGTTGAACGCAGACGGTCTTATTCTGCCGGGTGTCGGCGCATTCAAGGATGCCATGAGCCTGCTTGAAGCGACCCACCTGAAAGATACCATCCTTACATTTGCAGACAGCGGCAAACCCCTGTTGGGTATCTGTCTAGGGATGCAGCTTCTGTTTGACGAAAGTAAGGAAAACGGTGAGACGAAAGGATTGGGGCTTCTCCCTGGTGAAGTGATCCACATCCCTAAGGAAGACAGCAATGGTTTGGCATACAAGGTTCCTCATATGGGCTGGAACCTGATTCGCTATCAGAAGCAATCGCCGCTGCTTGACGGTCTGACAGAAGGGTATGTGTACTTCGTTCATTCTTATTATGTGCACGAAGGTTCAAAAGACGTGATTGCCGCCAGTGCAGATTATGCAGGTGTTGAGATTCCTGCCGTCGTTAGCCGTGAAAATATATATGGCATGCAGTTTCACCCGGAAAAAAGCGGTGAACTTGGCATGCAGCTGCTTGAGAATTTTACAAAACGGGTGAAGGAATCGGAGGTGGTTTCATGAGTTTTACAATCTATCCAGCCATCGATATGCGCGGTGGTAAATGCGTACGTCTGGTGCAGGGGGATTATAATCAAGAAACGGTATACGGGGATTCCCCGTTTGATATGGCGAAGAAATTCGTTGACGAGGGGGCCGAATGGATCCACATGGTCGACCTTGACGGGGCGAAGGAAGGCTCACGGATCAATGATGAATTCGTCATCGCCGTGGCAGAAAAGCTCGATGCGAAAGTCCAGATCGGGGGAGGTATCCGGTCCAGGGAAGATATCGAGCACTACCTTAACCGTGGTATCGACCGGGTAATCATCGGAAGCATTGCCGTGTCAGATACAGCGCTCGTCAAGGAATGGCTTGCCGAGTTTGGCGACCGGATCGCCATCGGCCTTGATGCGAAGGACGGATATGTGGCAACCCACGGCTGGCTAGAAACGTCAGCGCTGAAAGCAGTCGACCTTGGGAAAGAGCTTGCAGAAGCTGGTGCGGAAACATTCATCTTTACCGACATTGCGACAGACGGCATGCTGAGCGGACCGAATGTTGAGGCGGTCGTTGAGATGGCTGAACAAACAGGGAAAAGCGTGATCGCTTCCGGAGGCATCAGTTCACTTGAAGACTTGAGAACGCTCAAGCAATATGAAAACAAAGGGGTGACCGGCGCAATTTGCGGGAAATCACTTTATACAGGCAAGTTCACGGTGAGTGAGGCAGTAAATGAGGTGAAATCATGTTAACGAAACGGATTGTCCCTTGTTTGGATGTAAAGGACGGCCGTGTGGTGAAGGGGATCCAGTTCTTGGAACTACGCGATGCCGGTGATCCGGTCGAGCTTGCGAAGGTGTATGACGAGCAGGGTGCCGATGAACTGGTTTTCCTTGATATTTCCGCTTCACATGAAGGCCGGAAAACGATGGTCGAAGTCGTCAGGCATGTAGCGGCAGAGCTTGCGATCCCGTTCACGGTAGGCGGGGGCATCAACGCGGTGGAAGATATGAAAGCAATACTCCGTGCAGGAGCAGATAAGGTTTCCCTGAATACGGCAGCCGTCCTGCGCCCGGAACTGGTACGTGAAGGGGCGGAATATTTCGGTTCCCAGTGCATCGTCGTCGCGATTGATGCGAAGTACGATGAAGGAAGCGAATCCTGGAAGGTATACACCCACGGTGGCAGAAAGCTGAAAGATTTGGATGCCGTCAAATGGGCACAGGAAGTAGAGGCGCTCGGTGCAGGTGAAATCCTGCTCACGAGCATGGACAGCGACGGGGAGAAGAAAGGTTTCAATCTTGCTCTTACGAAAGCTGTAAGTGAAGCAGTCTCGATCCCGGTGATCGCTTCAGGCGGTGCCGGCAATGCAGAGCACTTTAAAGAGGTGTTTACGGAAGGCAAGGCTGATGCGGCCCTGGCAGCTTCCATTTTCCACTATAAAGAAACAAGCGTAGAAGAAGTGAAGAGCTATTTACGAGAGCAGGAGGTGCACGTACGATGACAAACGATTGGATGGCTTCAGTTACATACGATGAAAAAGGCCTGGTGCCTGCCATCGTCCAAGACGCAGCCACGAAAGAAGTATTGACACTCGCTTATATGAACGAAGAATCATTGAAGAAAACGGTGGAGTCAGGGGAAACCTGGTTCTACTCCCGTTCCCGTCAAGCGCTCTGGCATAAAGGGGAAACAAGCGGAAATACCCAAACGGTGAAAAGCATCACGTGGGATTGCGATAAAGACGCTCTCCTTGTGATGGTGGATAAAAAGGGTCCGGCATGTCATACCGGGGAAGAAAGCTGTTTCCACGAAGGCGTATACGGCACAGTGGGATCATCGTCAGCAAACATCTTACTGACGCTTGAAAAACTGATTGAAGAACGTGAACTCGAAATGCCCGAGGGAGCTTACACTACCTATCTCTTTGAAAAAGGGGTGGACAAAATCCTGAAAAAAGTCGGCGAAGAAGCCACAGAAGTGGTCATCGCGGCGAAAAACAGGGACAGTGAAGAACTGAAATGGGAAATCGCAGACCTTCTCTACCACGTACTGGTTCTTATGAGGGAACAAAAACTTCCACTCGACGACGTCCTCGATGTCCTCGTGGAACGACATAATAAATAACACCTTGAGGGACGGACCTTTGCTGAAGGCAGCAAAGGTCCGTCCCTCAAAATATGGTAGTTTAGTGCAGGGGTATTGTATGATATACTACTGTAGTTATACTATGAACGTTTCGGAGGACTTTGATGAGAAAAGGGTCAAATTTAGGTAGTGAGCAAGCGAAGGTATTGTCTTTTGTCCCGACTGGTGAGTATTACTACAACAAAGGGATGAAAGCCTATCAACGTCGGGAGCTTAAGAAATCTTTAAAATATTTAAATCGTGCATTTCAATTAGAACCGGTGGAACCGATGATTGCCTGTCAATTGTCGATCGTATATACAGAGCTTGGGGAATACAAGCGCTCAAACGATCTCCTGCATAATATATTGGATGAACTGGATCCCCATATGTCCGAGTGTCATTACTTTTTAGCCAATAACTATGCCCATTTGGGATTGTTTAAAGAGGCCTACGAGCAGGTTTCTGCTTATTTGGATAAAGAAGAGTATGGTGAATTCGTCGAGGATGCAGAAGATTTGCTGGAACTTCTGGAACTTGATTCCGATCTGATCCTGGACGATTTATATGAGCATGATGACCTCATCGTCCAGCAGGAAAAAGCAAGGGATCTTCTTGAATCAGGGCATTTCCAGAAAGCCGTGGAAGCATTACAGCAGGTGATTAAGGATTATCCTGAATTTTGGTCTGCGTACAATAATCTTGCCCTTGCATACTTCTATTTAGGAGAAGTGAAGAAAGCGTCCGCTACGCTTGAAGAGGTGCTGGGGAAGAATCCGGGTAATCTTCATGCCCTGTGCAATACGGCTGTCTTTTATTTCTATCAGGACCAGAAAGATGAGCTCGCCCAGCTCGTGCAGGGTCTCGAGAAGGTGCGTCCGCTGCTTCATGAGCACCGCTACAAGCTCGGCGCCACGTTTGCGCTGATCGGACATTCTGAGAAGGCTTATGAATGGCTGAAGTTTCTGCAGAAGGTCGGTTTTGAAGGGGATGGAAGCTTCTATTACTGGCTGTCTTATTCCGCACATGACACAGGGCATGCCGACACGGCCCGCAGTGCGTGGAAGAAAGTATTGGAAATCAATCCGGAAAAAGAAGGGCTTGAGCCTTGGAACGATAAGAAGAAGGCGGAAGGATTCGAGAATCACGTTACGTCGATTCTGAAAAAGCTGCAAAGTGACTATACTGAAGAAAAGCTATTCGGTTTGTTCCTGACGTCTGTTTCCAATCAGCAAAGGGCGATTCTTACACATGCAGATTTCTGTGATGTCGGGGACCTTTCGGTTGTGGAGAAACTGTATCTGGCAGAGGTGCTGAATCAAAACGGCGATACTCAGGAAAATAATGAAATCCACAATATGCATCAGGTCGCGCTTCATCTCTACAGCAAACATAAGCCTGTCTCCAGTGTGGAATCGGGATTATTCCTTACATGGTTCACGATTGCGTACCGGGGGATGAAAGAACGGGAAGCTTTCAAGAATACAAAAGCATTCGCAGCGGCAACCGAATATGTTTGGAAACGTCTGCGGAATGAAAAGGTGACGAAGAAACAGCTTTGTGACCGCTTCGAAGTTTCACAGAGCACGTTGACCAAATACGTGGACATCGTGGAGAGTTACCTCCCTTGAGCATATTTTTGGACGATATGACCTTGTTTTTTATAGGATAAGTGTAGGAAGTTAATACTATGAATGGAAGCTCAACAGCCAGATCCAGCGTATTTAAATAAAGCATATGCGACAGTATTGTTTCGGAAGGAGAATGTCGAGATGTCTGAAGAAAAGATTTATGATGTAATCATAGTAGGTGCAGGCCCTGCAGGTATGACCGCTGCCGTTTATACTTCACGTGCGAGCCTTTCAACCCTCATGCTTGAAAGAGGGGTGCCGGGTGGACAGATGGCGAATACGGAGGAAGTGGAAAACTATCCTGGCTTCGACCATATCCTTGGACCTGACCTTTCCAATAAAATGTTTGATCACGCGAAGAAATTCGGTGCAGAGTACGCATACGGGGACATTAAAGAGATCGTCGACGGAGAAGAATTCAAGACCGTCAAGACCGGTTCAAAAGAATTCAAGGCACGTGCCGTGATCATCACGACCGGTGCAGAATACAAGAAAATCGGCGTCCCTGGTGAAAAAGAACTTGGCGGCCGCGGCGTTTCTTATTGTGCCGTATGTGACGGTGCGTTCTTCAAAGGAAAAGACCTTGTTGTCATCGGCGGGGGAGACTCTGCAGTGGAAGAAGGGGTTTACCTGACAAGATTCGCAAACAAAGTCACAATCGTCCACCGACGCGACGAGCTTCGTGCACAAAAGATTCTGCAACAGCGTGCGTTTGATAACGAGAAAGTCGATTTCATCTGGAACCACACGGTGAAGGAAATCAATGAAAAAGACGGAAAAGTGGGCGGTGTGACGCTTGTGTCCACTGAAAACGGTGAAGAAAGAGACTTCCAGACGGATGGTGTCTTCGTTTACATCGGGATGCTTCCATTGACGAAGCCGTTTGCCAACCTTGACATCCTGAATGCTGAAGGTTACATCGAAACGAACGAACAGATGGAAACAAAGGTTCCTGGAATCTTTGCAGCCGGTGACGTCCGTGAAAAGCAGCTCCGTCAAATCGTGACGGCAACGGGTGACGGAAGCATCGCCGCCCAAACTGCCCAGCACTATATCGAAGAGCTGAAAGAGAAAGTTAAAAACGGTTAATTTTTTATTAAAGCAGGTCTAAACCTGCTAAATACATGAATGATATGTAAGCAGCAAAAAATCCGAACGAGATAGATTTCGTTCGGATTTTTCTTTTTGGTTCTTTTCGCATTGATTGTTGTTATTAACAGGGGTTAATGTGAGCATCTGGAGTGGAAATCAACCGCATCTCGCTTGTCTAATAGCCACAATGTTTACAAATACAGTCCTCTTTTTATACAACACCTATTCGGACCCTATCACCTTACAACCTCCCATTACCTCCTCATCCACGACTCCCCCTCATATTTGTGAAACACCTCCACCAGCTCCGACAGCGTCAGCTTCTTCAATCCTTCATCACCTGATTTGTACACACCAGCTTCTACCAACCGACGGATAAATTGCTGCCTTTTCTTCTCAACGGCTTCGCGTAGTAAGGGCATGAATGTTCACTCCTTATGGGTTCTTGTTTGTATTGTAGGATCTTTGATGAACAAAGTCCTCCACCTTGTTAAGTTTTCTTCCAATTTCGAATTATTTGTCAGGTTTTCTGACATACTAGTCCAAAGATCGATGAGGTACATGTATAATCAAGGTATTCACAGACTGGGAGGATGAGGAGAGCGTGGATAATGAACCTTCCTATAAGGATAAAAAAGTAATCTCCATCGGTGTCGTGAGTGAATTGACCGGACTGACCGAAAGGAAGATCCGCTACTATGAAGAGAAGAATTTAATCTTTCCGAAGCGGTCGAACCGGGGCTACCGTAAATATTCCTTTTCCGATGTGGAGCGCCTGATGGATATTGCCGATCAGCGTGAAGAAGGAGTGACTACGAAAGAAATCAAACATGAGCTATCAAGAAAAGAAAGAAAAGAAGCGAAGCAGAAAATGATACGGGGCCAGCTCAATGCCAGGTTTGGCATCCAGAAAAAATAAAAGGAACAGTCTGAAGGTGTTTCCAAATTTAAACAGGGTTACAACCTCCGTAACAGGGAATAACGACTATTAGTAAAGTCATCCCAGTTTATTTCGGAAGGTTGGATCAACGATGAAAGCATTGAAAATCATAGGAATCACAGCACTATTTGCCCTTATCCCCGTCCTTTACTTCGGTTTCTTTACCGATGAAAGTGAGTCGGCATCCAAGAAGAGGGTCATCGCACTTGGTGACTCACTCACCTATGGATACGGTGATAAAAAGGATGAAGGTTATATCGGACGCCTGGAAAAGAGGGTGAATGAGAAGCATACAGAGATAAGCTATCATTTCCAAAATCTTGGGGTGCCGGGACAGCAGTCGGACGAAATGTTGTCCCAGATTGTAAAGCCGGATGTCGCAGAGGATTTAGGTGAAGCGGACGTATTTATCATTAATATCGGGACAAATGATCTGATCAAGAACAATGGAGGGGACCTGTTTCCGCTGCATCATGATGAGATCATGGAAGCGAAGGAAGATTACCTGGATCATTTGGAGAAAATCCTGAATATTACCGGAACAGCAAGTGAAGATGCAGACATCCTTGTGCTGGGGTTATACAATCCTTATCCGGATAAAGACAGTGACAAAATAGAGGCATATGTGGACGATTGGAACAAATCAATCATGAAAGAAGTGAAAAAGCATGAAAATGTGAAATATGTCTCCACCAATCCGTTATTCAAAGGGAAGTCGAAAGAGGAATACTTCCATGATTCCCTGCACCCGAACGGGAAAGGGTATGACTTGATGGCAGATCAGATCCTTAAGGAATATGATTTCTGATTGTAGACTGACAGTTTTTCACATCATTCGCCTCCATTCGTCAATTTCATTACGAAACATTAACCATTCCGTAATACCGTTTTAAATCTGTTGTAACACTAGTGAAACAATTTTCGGGTAATATAGAAAATAAGAAATTGACCCCCTTTTAAGTAATAAATCCCGTAGACGACACAGGACTCGCCTGTGTCTATTTTTTTGCCCTTTTCCCCCTGTATCATTGATTACCCACGGTCTGTACCACTCATCACACCCAAAGATCCTGTCAAAACCTGTCCACTCATATTTCGATGGAAATCGACAACCTTCCATGCAGCAAGCCGAGACATTGTGGCTTGTCTACAATCATAGTATAATAAAAGGAATGATAATGACTGAAAGTGGGACTGATATCTACATCGATCCCGAATCATCAAGATTGAGGTGAAGGTAGTGCAGCGTGTCACAAATTGTTTATATCTAGATGGGGACAAGGTGCTCCTTCTCCAGAAGCCAAGAAGGAATTGGTGGGTCGCCCCCGGCGGCAAGATGGAGTCAGGTGAATCGATCAGGGACGCTGTCATTCGCGAGTACCGTGAGGAGACAGGCATTTACTTGAAGAACCCTGATTTAAAAGGTGTCTTTACGTTCATCATCAAGGATGGCAATCAAATCGTATCGGAGTGGATGATGTTCTCTTTCTTTGCAACGGAAGCAGATGGCGTCAACCTCCAGGAATCGGATGAAGGAAAGATCAAATGGCACCCAATTGAGGACATAAAGGACCTGCCGATGGCTGAGGGGGATTATCATATTCTTGACTACCTGTTGCACGGAAAGAATACGATATACGGAACATTTACCTATACTCCTGATTTTAAATTATTATCTTATCGATTAGATCCAAGTTAACCAACTATAAATAGAACATAACGATAAAGTGGGGGAAGAGTATGAGTACAGGTTCTACGAATGACGTTCAATTGGTAATCATAACGGGGATGTCTGGAGCGGGAAAAACGGTCGCCATCCAGAGCTTTGAGGATTTAGGGTTTTTCTGTGTGGACAACCTGCCGCCCACTCTCCTGCCTAAATTTTTGGAACTGATGAAAGAGTCCGGTAATAAGATGAATAAGGTCGCCCTCGTCATGGACCTGAGGGGAAGGGAATTCTTCGATCACCTTTTCAAAGCATTGGATGAACTGGCGGAAACCTCATGGGTGTCACCGCAGATCCTTTATTTGGATGCAGATGATTCCTCCCTTGTGAGACGTTACAAGGAAACACGGCGGTCCCACCCGCTCGCACCATCCGGGCTGCCACTTGAAGGGATCCGTCAGGAAAGGGAACTCCTTGAAGAACTGAAAGGCCGTGCACAGCTGATCTACACGACATCAACCATGAAGCCCCGTGAACTCAGGGAAAAGATCTTAACGGAATTCTCGGTGAATAAAAAGACGATTTTTACCGTGAACGTCATGTCTTTCGGTTTCAAGCACGGAATCCCCATCGATGCAGACCTTGTATTCGATGTCAGGTTCCTGCCGAACCCGCACTATATCGAACATATGCGGCCGAAGACGGGACTTGATGAAGAAGTGTCTACGTACGTGCTGAAATGGAATGAAACGAATAAATTCATAGAGAAAGTGACCGATTTACTGTCGTTCATGCTTCCTCAATACAAACGGGAAGGCAAGAGCCAGCTCGTTGTTGCAATTGGATGTACAGGCGGACAGCATCGTTCGGTTGCCCTGGCCGAGTATTTGGCCCATCATTTTGAAAAAGATTATCAAACCAAAGTTTCTCATCGAGACATCGAGAAGAGAAAGGGTCGTACAACATGACAACTACACCCAAGGTCGTCGTGATCGGAGGAGGAACGGGCTTGCCTGTCCTTCTCCGGGGATTGAAGCGACACCCGATTGATATTTCGGCCATTGTCACCGTCGCAGATGATGGTGGCAGTTCAGGCCGGCTGCGTGACAGCCTCGATATTCCGCCCCCGGGGGACATACGGAACGTCCTGGCTGCCCTGTCAGAAGTAGAGCCATTGGTTGAACAAATGTTCCAGCACCGTTTTGAAACGACGAATGAGTTATCGGGACATGCGCTGGGAAACCTGATCATCGCGGCGCTCGCCTCCATTACCGGTGACTTTGTCCATGCCATCCAGGAGATGAGCAGGGTACTGAATGTGAAAGGAAAGGTGCTTCCATCTGCGAATCAAAGTGTCATCCTGAAAGCTGAGATGGATGATGGGACGATCGTGACGGGAGAGTCGGCCATTCCAAAAGCAGGCAAAAAAATCAAACGTGTCTTCCTCAAGCCTGACAGCATCAAGCCGCTGAGCGAAACGCTGCGTGCCATCAAAGAAGCCGATTTGATTGTGATGGGGCCGGGAAGCCTTTATACTAGTATATTGCCGAATCTTCTCGTTCCGGGTATCGGTGAAGCGGTATGCAGGGCGGATGCGAAGAAGATGTATATATGCAATATCATGACGCAGGCAGGGGAAACCCTGGACTATTCAGCAAGCGATCATGTCAGAGCATTGTACGATCACCTGGAAACACCGAGCATCGATTATATTCTGGTGAATAAAAAACAGGTGCCAAAAGAAGTCCAGACCCGGTACGATGAAGAACAAGCGAGTCCCGTTCACTTTGATGTGGATAAATTGAAGTCCATGGGTCTCGAGGTCATAGCAGAAGAAATCCTTTCCTATGACAACAACCTTGTTCGTCACAATACAGAGAAAGTCGCAGATATCATATATTCATATTTGAAAGAAGCAGCCAAATAAGCACAAAAAATGATTGTGTATAAGGTTGTGCAAGCGTTTGCTAGGAGGTGATGGGGATGTCGTTTGCGTCCGAAACGAAAAAAGAACTGACGAATATTGAAATAAAGGATTGTTGTGCAAATGCAGAGCTGTCCGCGTTGATCCGGATGAATGGGTCATTGTCATTTTCGAATCAAATGCTCGTTGTCAATATTCAAACAGAAAACGCCGCCATTGCCAGAAGAATCTATACATTGATTAAAAAAGGGTACGACACCCCAGTAGAACTTCTGGTACGAAAGAAGATGCGGCTGAAGAAAAATAATGTGTATATCGTCAGAATCAAAGAAGATACGAAGATGATCCTCGAGGATTTGAAAATACTCGGCGAACATTTTACGTTCATTCATAATATAGCGGAAGACTTGATCAAGAAGAAATGCTGCAGGCGCTCGTACTTACGCGGTGCGTTCCTGGCCGGGGGATCGGTGAATAATCCGGAAACATCGTCGTATCATTTGGAAATCTTCTCCCTATATCCTGAACACAACGACGCGTTGTCCGAGCTCATGAATACGTTCGGCTTGAATAGTAAGACGCTCGAAAGGAAGAAGGGCTTCATTACGTATTTAAAGGAAGCGGAGAAGATTACGGAATTCTTGAATATCGTCGGTGCCCACAATGCACTGCTCCGATTCGAAGACGTACGGATTGTAAGGGATATGAGGAATTCGGTGAACCGTCTGGTGAATTGTGAGACGGCCAATTTGAATAAAACGATCGGTGCAGCACTGAGGCAGGTAGAAAACATCAAGTTTATCGAACGGTCTGTCGGACTGCAGATTTTACCCGATAAGCTGCGGGAAATTGCCGAGCTGCGGGTGAATTATCAAGATGTCACGCTCAAAGAACTGGGAGAAATGGTGTCAGGCGGCACCATCAGTAAATCTGGGATCAATCACCGGTTGCGCAAGATCGACCAGCTTGCGGAAAAACTCAGGGCGGGTGAGAATATACAATCCTAATTGTGAACAAAGGGGAGAGAAATTCATTATGGTGGAAAAACAAGTGGAAGTGAAATTAAAGACAGGTCTTCAAGCACGGCCGGCTGCGCTATTCGTTCAAGAAGCAAACCGTTTCTCATCTGAAATCTTCTTAGAGAAAGATGGGAAGAAAGTAAACGCAAAAAGCATCATGGGGTTAATGAGCCTGGCGATTTCTACAGGTGCGGCTATTACCCTTGCCGCAGATGGAAGCGATGAACAAGAAGCAATCGCTGCCCTTGAAAGATTCGTCCAAAAGGAAGCGTAGCATCAACTTCAAACACATATGAAAAACCAATGACCAAGGGAGTAGGTCGTTGGTTTTTTTGTTATGGGAAAAATAATGAAAATTCATGTAAGATGATAAGATTTTACCATTTTATCTATAATATAGGTGGCATTCTGGGAGGAACTGAATTTTTTTGTTACATTGAAGATTCTCATTCCATTATTCCGAAATATTTATTAAGATTAGAGTGAAATAGAGTGTGCTCAGATACTATTAAACTCTCATGTCAGATTGTATAATGAGAGATGTAAAAATGTACGTGTATGACCTGTTTTTAAAGCATACAAGGGTCCAGAGAAATAAATGACAAAGGACGAATGAAATGGAGAAGTATACAAATCATTTTTTTAATAACATAAGAAAGAAGCTTGAGGAATGGGAGGTCGCAGAAACGATCACTCATCAGGAAGTCTACCGGTTTGTGCACTCTTTGGCAGGGTCGGCTTCAATCCTCGGTTTGCATAAAATCGGTGAATCGGCCAAAGGGCTGATGGACAGCATGGACGAAACCGAAGAACGGGAATGGTCCATGAACGATATCAATCATGAGCTGTATGACATCATTGAGTATTGTTACCTTTATGAGGGTGATGCCCTGAAGAGCAAGGCTGTTGAAGGAAAGCAGAAGCGTCAGGGAGATGAGCCGGTCGTTCTCATCATTGATGACGACACGACATTCCTGATGTTCATGAAGGACCGCCTTGAAAGTATGGGGTGGTATGTCGTACCGGTCGCGAATCCTGAGAAAGCAATCATGTCTTATTACGATGTGAGGCCGGACTGCGCCATCATCGATGTGTATATGAACGAAACGAATGGGTTCGAAGTGCTGGACTTCTTCAAGAAAAAGATGAAGCAGCAATTCATTCCGACCGTCATGGTGAGTGTGGACGACAGCAAGGAAATCCGGATGAAAAGCTATTCGATGGGAGCGGATGACTTCATCCAGAAGCCATTCGATTTCGATGAATTCGTCGTACGGGTGAGGAGGCAGCTGGAGCGGAAGAAGCAGATTGAGGAGCTCGTGTTGATCGATGAACTGACACATGTGTACAACCGCAAATATCTTGCGGAAGCCTATGCACAGATCAAGTTTGACTGGGAACGATCAAAGAACCCTTATTGTGTAGCGGTCCTTGATATCGATCACTTCAAGAAGGTGAACGATCAATACGGTCACTTGATGGGGGATCAGGTGCTGAAATCATTCGCCTCCCTGTTAAAAGAGGAGACGAGGGTACAGGATATCGTATTCAGATATGGCGGCGAAGAATTCATCATTCTATTCCCGAATACGCCACTGAAAGATGCCTACGGATACTTGAACGCACTGAGGGAAAGCTTCAGCCACCAGGTGTTTACGGAGGATGAATCATTCACTTGTACATTCTCGGCAGGATTGACCGAAATATCAGATGTGAATAAACCGTTTGAAGACTGGCTGAAGGTTGCGGACACTGCCCTTTATGAAGCAAAGAACAGCGGAAGGAACTGCGTGAAGATCGATTCGAATATAAGCGGCAATCAGCATCTGAAAATGATCAAAGTCGCGATTGTCGATGATGATCCGATCATCCGTACAATCATGACCGATATCGTGTCCAAGCTTCCAAGGGAAGAAAGTGTGGAATATGATATCCATACATTCAAAGACGGCGTGTCCTTCCTGGAGTCACAATGGCACCAGGAGAGTGCTTGCCTCGTGATCCTCGACGGCGTAATGCCGCGGATGGATGGACTCGAAGTGCTGGAACAGCTCCGCAAGAAAAAGGACACTGACAGATACAAAGTATTGATGCTGACCTCCAGGAAGAGCGAAAAAGACATTTCACGTTCTCTCCAGCTAGGTGCGGATGATTATATGACAAAGCCTTTTAAACTATTAGAGCTTGAAGCCCGGTTAGGTCAACTATTAAAAAGGATGAGGTAATGAAGTGTTCAGAACAGAAATATTCTATTTTTCTATCGGTTTGATCAGTCTTCTAAGCCTGTTGATCCTGTTGTTTCTTTATCTGATTGCCAAGAAAGCAATTGAAAACAACAAAAGGAAAAGGGTGGAGGAGTATAAAGAAGCGTATCGGCTGAAATTATTTCATTATATAAATGAAAACAAAGAAGAAGCGTTCCCGGCCGAACAGTATTCTCCTCTTCAACTGCAGGCATTGGTCGAATTATTGGCCGGCTATTCAAAAGCCGTTGCCAGTGAAGATCTCCAGGAAAGGATCCAGCAGTTTGCCGACCGTCACTTTACTGATTTTATACAATCCGGATTGAAGCACAGGCGATGGAGCATTCGGATGAATGCCTTGTACTGGGTGGGGGATTTCAAGATGAAGTCGATGATCTCCCAGCTTGAGGAGGTCCATTCTTCTTCAAGATTGACTAAAGGAGAGGAATTGCAGCTATTGAAAATCGGCATCCTCCTTCAAGATGAATCGATTGTGGAGAAGATGATGGATCCTGTCCATGATCTGACTGAATTTGAGTACAGCACATTGTTTCAATCCCTGAATCATGAACAATTCACATACCTGTTGATGCGTTTTACGGAATTGTCCGATCGTATGAAGCATGCGATGATCGATGCGATAGGCCTTCGCAACCAAATTGAATTGGGTGATCTGTTGGAAGAAAAACTGGAGGATCCATCATTGGAGATCAGGATCCGCTCCTTGAAAGCCCTTGTGGAGATGGAATATTACATACCGCTCCCTAAATTGAACACATTATTGCAGTCGGAGTCCTGGCAGGTCAGGCTGATGGCAATCAAGGCATGTGAATATATCCGTACGGAAGAACTGACTGCGTCCCTTATCGCATTGATGGGTGATCGTTCTTATTATGTACGCTCTCAAGCTGCCCAGGCACTGTTGCGGGCAGACAAAGGAAGAGGCATTCTTGAGGGAATTGCTGCAACGGCTGAAGATGACTACGCCCGTGATATGGCAGAACAATGGTTGGAAAGGGGGATGCCAAATGAGGATCTCTGAACTATGGGGGGATATCCTGGTGGGAATCGGATGGTTCGTCCTGATTTATATGATCATCGTCATCTCCTTTTACACGATATTGCTCTTTATCTCACTCTTTCAGTTGAGGAAAACATATGAGCTGGATGAATGGGAACCATACGAAGAATTGCTCCATCTGTCCCAGACCAAGCCGGTGTCAATCCTGGTGCCTGCCTACAATGAATCGGTGGGGATCATGGCAACGGTCAGGTCACTATTAAGCATTGAATATCCTGAATATGAAATCATCATCATCAATGATGGATCGACAGATGATTCACTGGAGAAGCTCATCGAGACCTTCCAGCTGAGAAAGCTCAAATGGGTCGTGCGCCAGCAGCTGGAAACGAAGCAGATCAGAGCAGTCTACCAATCGAAGCTGTATTCCAATCTGATTGTGATCGATAAAGAAAATGGCGGGAAGGCAGACGCCTTGAACGCCGGGATCAATGTATCCAATTACCCTTACTTCTGCTCAATCGATGGAGACTCGGTACTCGAACGGACCGCCTTCTTGAAGGTGATGAAGCCGATCATCGAGTCAGACGGCGAGGTGATCGCGTCCGGTGGAAGTATCCGGATCGCCAATGGCTGTGACATCGAAAGCGGTGAAATCATCAAAGTAGGATTGTCCCGATCACCCCTCGTCATCATGCAGGTGATCGAGTATTTACGGGCATTCCTGATGGGGAGAATCGGACTCAGCCGACACAATCTGCTCCTGATTGTATCAGGTGCCTTCGGCGTATTCTCCAAGCGTTGGGTCGTAGATGCCGGCGGGTATTCCCATACGGTCGGTGAAGATATGGAGCTCGTCGTCAGACTCCATCGCTATGTGAAAGAACAAAAGGCAGACAAGAAGATCGTCTATGTCCCTGACCCGGTCAGCTGGACAGAGGCGCCTGAATCAATGAAATTTCTGCGCCGTCAACGGAGCAGGTGGCACCGTGGGCTGTTTGAGAGCCTGTGGATCCACCGCCGCCTTCTCTTTAATCCGAAGTATGGATCGATCGGCCTCGTGTCGATGCCTTACTTCCTGATCATCGAGTTCCTTGGCCCGCTCGTCGAATTGACAGGATATATCGTGATGATCCTTTCCCTGTTTCTCGGCGGGGTTTATCTTGAGTTTGCCATTCTATTATTCTTATTATCCATCATCTATGGATCCATCCTGTCGATGGCAGCCGTGCTGCTGGAGGAATGGTCGATCCGGAAGTATCCGAAAGTTTCAGATATTGTCCGGCTGTTCTTCTACTCTTTAACAGAAACATTATGGTACAGGCCATTGACGGTTCTGTGGAGATGTGAAGGCATCCTCGATGTTCTCCGAAAGAAAAGAGGATGGGGAGAAATGACAAGAAAAGGAGTTTCAAAATGAGAAAGCTTAAAGTATCCGGATTGATTTTGTTCATCATCGGGGTTGTCCTGGTCGTTTCCTCTCCATTCTGGCTGTGGCAGTTAAAGAGTGAAAAGAAATTGAATATGCTGGTGATCGATAAAACGGTCCCGGATGACACCTACCGGGAGCATAAAGGCTTGATGTGGCTGTTGAATCAACAGAAATATGTCCAGTCGAACGGGGAGCCGTACCGTCTGAAAGAAGACTACGTCGGCTTTGTCCCCGGTAAAAAGAAGGAATACAGCATCAAAGAATTCCCTTCTTCCTATGACAAATATGATGCTGTCTATGTGGCAGATACATATGGTGTGTATGAAGATGAGTATTATAATGAGACCGTTTCAGGAGAACGGTCTTCAAAAATTTATGGCGGTATGACCGATGAGGATATCGAAGCCCTGCATACGATGGCGATGGATGAAGGAAAAACAATCATTGCCGAGTTCAATTCGATGGCCCATCCGACCACGGAAGACGTCCGCTCAAAATTTTATGGCCTGTTCAATTTAGAATGGTCCGGCTGGATCGGACGCTATTTTCCGGACCTTCAAAGCAGTGAAGTCCCTCAGTGGGTAAGGGATAACTACCAAACCCAGACCGGAAAAGCGTTTGATCTGACAGGTCCGGGATATGTCCTGGTGGATGAGAGGGACCGCCTCGTCATCCTTGACGAAAAAGACATTGGCAAAAAAGGGGTCGTCTTCAAGACGACGGCATCAGGAGAAGAGGCGTTTGGTGAGAGCATCAGCGTACCGTATTCATATTGGTTCGATATTGTAGAACCGATCAATCCGGATCAAGTGCTGGCGAATTACACCCTCTCCCTTACCGACAGCGGGAAAGAAACGCTGCGGGGATTGAATATTCCTGAAACATTCCCTGCGGTTGTTCATCAAAAGAACCGGTCATACCAAACGTATTATTTCTCAGGAGACTTTGCCGATCAGCCTGAAGTTCCGAATCTCTATCAAACGACAGGCTTCTCCACTTGGAGGAAATGGACCGAATCATCAAGTCCCGATAACCTTTCACAATTTTATTGGAAAGCGTATACCCCGATGATGTCGAGCATCCTTGAAGATCTGACAGAAGAAAAGAAAGAAACCCAATCGGCCGGAATCAAATCTGAAAAAGGCATCAAGCTTGCCGGAAAAACAGGTACTGATTACATTCAGGTGAATCAAGATGGAAAGTGGGAAAACCTGCTCATCAAAGGCGTGAATATGGGGATCGCGAAACCAGGGTCGTTCCCTGGTGAGACAGCCATCACGAAAGAGGAGTATTTCCGCTGGTTCAAACAGATCGGAGCGATGAATGCCAACTCCCTCAGGATCTATACGATCCATCCGCCTGCCTTTTATGAGGCGTTCTACGAATACAATCAGATCGCCGAGAAGCCTTTGTACCTTTTTCACGGCGTATGGGTGAATGAAGAAATCTTCCTTGATTCCAAGGATGCCTTCGCGAAGGAAAACAGTGAGGAATTTCTGGACGAGATGAAGCGGACGATCGATATCGTTCATGGAAATGCAGAGATACCAGAACGTAAAGGCCACGCTTCCGGCACGTACCAGTATGATATTTCACCGTATGTACTCGGTTGGATTTTCGGGGTCGAGTGGGATCCCCAGGTTGTACTGGATACAAATAATAAACATCGTAACCTTGAAGATATAAAAGGCACGTACATCCAAACGGAAAATGCCCAGCCGTTTGAAATCTGGCTTGCCGGCATGATGGATGAAGGAATTGAGTATGAAACAGAAAAGTACCAATGGCAACGCCCCGTCAGCTTTACGAACTGGGTGACGACGGATCTGTTGACCCATCCGACCGAGCCTTCTGAGACCGAGGATATGGTGACGGTTGATCCGAATGTCATGAAAGGGACAGAAGCGCTTCATACAGGGCTGTTCGCATCGTATCATATTTACCCATACTATCCGGATTTCCTGAACTACGAACCGAAGTATGTCGATTATATCGATCACCGGGGAGAGAAGAACAACTACGCAGGCTATCTCAATGATATGAAAAGAGTCCATACGATGCCGCTGTTGGTTGCCGAGTTCGGCGTGCCCGGCTCCAGGGGATTGACCCACCGCAACGTGTACGGAATGGACCAGGGACATCACTCTGAGAAAGAACAGGGAGACATCGACCGGAAGTTGTTCGAAGACATCAAGGAAGAAAAGATGGCCGGCGGACTTGTGTTCACCTGGCAGGATGAGTGGTTCAAGCGGACGTGGAACACGATGGACTACGATAATCCTGACAGGCGCCCATACTGGTCAAACGCACAGACCAATGAGCAGCAGTTCGGGATGCTGAGCTTCGACCCGACTGCAGACAGGACGGCGATGATCCATGTGGACGGCAGGAAAGCGGATTGGGAGTTGAAGGGTGTGAAACCGTCTTTCAAGAAGGACGGTCACGCATTATATGTCACAAGCGATGAGCGATACGTTTATTTAAGGATCGATTCTGACAATCCTTCACCAGACAAGGAAACGTACCTGCTGTTTGATACGGTAAAGAATCAAGGTCAATCGACGCTTCCTGATACAAAAGGCGTTCAAACCTCGGGAGTGGACTTCGCCCTTCAAATCAAAGGCGAGGAAGAAGCCCGCATGTGGGTGGACAGCTATTACGATACGTTTTATTACCATTACGGCCACGTGCTGGATATGATTGAGAAACACGATTATGCAAACAAGAAGGACAATGGGGTTTATCATCCCATCCGTCTCACATTGAACAAAGAGCTTACGATTCAAGGCAAAGAAATTCCGTTCCAATCCTATGAAACCGGTGTGATGCAATTCGGTACCGCCAATACAAGTGATCCCGATTATAACTCCCTCACCGATATCAGCGTGAACAGCAAAGATGATGGATACGAGCTTCGCATTCCATGGGCGCTCCTGAACATCAAGGATCCGAGCATGAAGGAAGCAATGGGGGACATCTGGGGTGAAAAAGGTATTCAAAGCAGCCAGGTGTTGGACGGGATCCATATCGGTCTCTATGAAACAGACGGAAAAGAATCCTTCTCCTACCCTGCTATGAACGGGGACGAGATGGATGAAGGAGATTACATCCACTATACATGGGATGCATGGGATGAACCGTCTGCCCATGAAAGACTGAAGCAGTCGTATGATGAAATGAAGAAAGCATTCGAAGAAAGAGGGGATTGACCCGTGGCAAAGATTTTAATAGCGGAAGATGAAGAAGTATTGAGGATGTTATTGGTTGATACACTTGAAGACGAGGGGCATGAGCTTGATGAAGCGGCTGACGGGCAGGAAGCCATCAATCAGATCATGGAAAATGATTATGACCTCATTCTATTGGATTATATGATGCCCCTGTTCACAGGTCTTGAAGTGATCGAACAAGTCAGGAAGGTACCGGAGAAGGCAGGTGTGAAGATCATGATGGTATCTGCAAAGAGTCAGCAGTCAGACAAGGAACGTGTCCTTCAGTCCGGGGCCGATTACTTTGTGGCAAAGCCATACAGTCCGCTTGACATCGTCCAACGAATTGAGGACATTTTAAATGAAGAAAGCTAAACATTACTTTCAGACGAGCCTGCGCAATCAATTCATCGGATTGATGAGCAGTTTCATCCTTATTTTCCTTGCCGGTTCCATTTGCTTATTTGCATACGACCGGTATATCACCAATGAATATCAGGAGCAAAAAGTCCTGTTGGATCAAAAACAAGAAGTGGCAGAACAGCTGGACCGCAGCTTCAAAAAAGCATTTTTCGATGCCCGGGGATACATTGCCTTTGGCAGACAGGAATTTAAGGACAGCATATACAGCGAAGAAGAGGTTGTGCTTGCTTCCATCAAGAAATTGAAGAAGCTTTCCACGGATGAACAGGATGTAAAATTCGTGAACGATGCAGAAGAATTTGCTTCATACTATTTCGATATTTTGGTGGAAAACGCCTTTTATAATTTTGAAAATGACGACATAGAAGCAGTAATGCGGGCTTCAGAGGATGGAGCGACAGCCACGATCAATACGTTCCAGAAACAACTGGATCAGTATAATGACTCGCTGCAGGAAGCAAGCATCGAAGAATATGAAGCAGTCAAAATGAAAGAAACTTACAGTCAACAGGCATTTGTCCTGTTCATCTTTATCATGCTCCTCGTCCTGATGAGAATGATGAGGGTCATTGCAAGACAAATCGGTCTGCCATTGAATGAAGTGGCATCTGCTGCGGAGAAGATTTCAGAAAATGAGAGCTATCAGCAATGGTCATTTGCCAATGAGCGGAAAGACGAGATCGGCAAATTGTCGAGAGCATTTGAAAAGATGATTTATAAAATACAGGAAAAAGAAGAGAGTCTCTTGTCACAAAATGAAGAGTTGGTGGCACAGCAGGATGAATTGGAATCACAACAGTCGGAACTCGAGCACCTCCTTGCAATCACAAAAAATCGGGAGCAGCAGCTTGAGCGACGTAATGAGTTCATCCACGGCATCTCAACATCACTGAACAAACAGAAAGTCCTCGACAGCATCGTAAGGAGCATGAGCAGGGTGATGGACGCTTCCTGCGGGATGATCGTCCTGATGGATGAGCAGGATTCCCATGCGGCCTTCGGGATATCAAAGTCGGGTGTGAGTCAGTTCATCGAATATATGGACAACGGCATACACCAGCGCTTATTCGAGACAAAGAAAGCCTTCACCATCAAACGTGAACTTGGCGTCGAGGAAAAAGGGTACCATGAAGGGACGTTATATTCCTATGACCTCTTCATCCCGATCCTTTCCCCGAATCTCGAAGTGGAAGCCGTGATGGTGTTCAGCCGTTTCGGGCAGGACTTCGATGCACAGGAACTTGATGAATATATGAGCCTTGCCAAACAAGTATCGATCTCTCTTCAGAAAATCCATCTTTTTGAAGAATCAGAAAAAGATCGCCGGATCACCCAGGATATTCTCAGCAATATCCAAGAAGGAATCCACCTTGTGGACAGACAGGGAAATACGTTATTAATGAATGCGACCTTATCGAAGGTCATCAATGGTGATTTCGACCTTCTGCAGAAGGCGACCTATAAAGAATGGAAGCAGATGCTGCTCCCACAGGTTGAAGATGAAGAAGGCATGAATCACTACTATGAAATGGTGATGACCCAGGAAGTAAGCGGAAAGAACGTCCACACTTACCACCTGAAAGATACAAAGAGGGTCTACCAGGTATACTCTGAACCTCTTTATCGCGGGGAAGATCATGTAGGTACGATCTTCGTCCACCGGGATATTACGAAGGAATTCGAAGTAGATCAGATGAAATCTGAATTTGTCAGCACCGTCAGCCATGAATTGCGTACGCCGTTATCCAGTGTCCTCGGATTCACCGAACTGATGCTGACAAAAGACTTGAAGCCTGAACGGACGAAGAAATATTTAACGACAATCTACCAAGAGGCCAAACGCCTTACGTCCTTGATCAACGACTTCCTTGACGTACAACGGATGGAATCGGGAAGACAAACGTTTGAAAAAAGGTATGAAGATCTCACCCCGATCCTGGAAACAGTGATCGAAAACCAAAAAGTGAATGCACCATCCCACCAATTCGTGATCGAAAAAGAAACCGACTGTACGATCGTCCTCGGAGATAAAGATAAATTATCCCAGGCGTTCACAAACCTGATCAGTAATGCGATCAAGTATTCTCCTGACGGTGGCCATATCTTTGTACGCCTGCGTGAAGACGATGATCGGATTCACATCGATATCGAGGATGAAGGCCTTGGCGTGCCAGAGGAAGCGATCCCTAATCTGTTCACCAAATTCTACCGGGTCGACAACTCAGACCGGAGAAGGATCGGTGGAACAGGACTCGGACTCACCATCGTGAAGGAAATCGTCGAGACCCATGAAGGATCGATTCATGTCTCATCAGAACTTGGTGAAGGGACGACATTCACGGTAACATTGCCGGTCGTGACGATGGAAATCTTCAAAGAGGAAGAGCAGTGCGGAAACGGAATGGAGATCATGGTCATTGAAGATGACGTGAATCTTGCCACACTGCTGCGTACAGAACTCTCTGAAAGCGGCTTCCAAGTGCAGCATACGAAATCCGGTAAAGAAGCATTGGAAAAAATGAAAGAAATCAATCCATGTGCCATCGTCCTAGACATCATGCTCGAAGGAAATATGTCGGGCTGGGATGTACTTGAGAAAATCAAAGAAGATGAAACACTATCTGAAGTGCCGATCATCATCTCATCTGCCCTCGAGGAGAAGGAGAAAGGCATGACATTGGGAGCGAATGAATATTTGGTGAAGCCTTATCAGCCAAGTAAGCTTTCGAAGACTGTCCTTCATCTCCTGTTGAAAAACGGATTGAAAGACGAAATCCAATAAAAATCAAAAAGAACCCGCTCACGTCTTTCCGTGAGCGGGTTCTTTCATCATTATTTGTTGTTCATTTCATTGCGCGTGATGATGCGGTCAATCAATCCGTATTCAAGCGCTCTTTCAGCTGTCATGAAGTTATCACGGTCTGTATCCTTTGAAATCACTTCAAGTGGTTGACCTGTGCGATCAGCAAGGATTTGGTTCAGTTTTTCACGAAGGAATAGAATGCGCTTTGCAGCGATTTCGATTTCCGTCGCCTGACCCTGTGCGCCACCAAGTGGTTGGTGAATCATTACTTCAGCATTTGGCAGGGCAAGACGCTTGCCTTTAGCACCAGCTGCAAGAAGGAACGCACCCATTGACGCCGCCATACCGATACAGATCGTCTGTACATCAGGCTTGATGTATTGAATTGTATCGTAGATGGCCATACCAGCCGTGATGCTTCCACCAGGAGAGTTTATGTAGATTGAGATATCCTTCTCCGGGTTTTCCGACTCAAGGAAAAGAAGCTGTGCCACGATGGAGTTTGCCACATTATCATCAATGGCGCTTCCAAGCATGATCACACGGTCTTTCAACAGGCGTGAATAAATGTCATACGCACGCTCACCGCGGTTTGTTTGTTCAATTACTGTAGGAATTAAATTCATCCTCGTTCCTCCTTAAATATCCTTTTTATTGTTTAGAATACCATATTCACTTTGTACTGTAATCATACACCCATGGTCAATAAAGGTCAAACTAAACGCTTCCAATATTGACTTGTATATAAATCCTTTCTACATGATACCCATAGATACCTTTTTTAAACAGAAATCCTTTAGATAAAGGGAGGAGCATTCTGTAATAAATTAAGTGTGGGATGTGGACCGTTTCATTCCGCTGCAGGCACTTGCTTTCCGGCGGGGCGTGAGTTGAGCCTCCTCGGGCTTCGCCCTGTGGGGTCTCAACTTCCCGCTAGTCCCGCAGGAGTCAAGTGCCTTCCGCTTCATTCCACTCTGTGGTTTTTGACTAGGATATTAGAAGAGGGTTATAGGCCTTTTATAATTTCATACGTCTCATAACTTATATGATGAGGAATCCTCTGAAAAAGATAAATTACAATATCTATTGCAAACAAGCAATATCTACCTTATAATATATATTCGTGACGGATATTTATTACATGCCCTCGTGGTGCAACGGATAGCACGTAAGATTCCGGTTCTTAAAATGGGGGTTCGATTCCCTCCGAGGGCGTACCAAAGACCTTGTGTTTGTTGATTAGATCAGCAGGCATGGGGTCTTTTTTTGTTTAGTTTGTTTGGGGGCTTTTCAAATGGTTATACCACGCATTGGAAGGAACAAACATGTCAAGAAGAAAAGCAACGACTTGCTCAAAGGTATTAAATTCGTAAGTTCCAAAGAACGATCAGAAATCTAAAGGTTTTCAGACGGTTTCAAAAGAGTTTTTAAGGCATTGGACGATAAAAGGAATTTCACCAGATACAGTTAAGTTTTATGACAAGGAGCTTAAAGGATTATTTAAAGCGTTTCATGAAATGGAAATATCGTTGGTTGATTTTTACAAATTGCAGCCTGATGAGGTTTTGAGTGGACTGAAAGTATGTTGAAAAATAAAAGAGTCGTCTTTTCAATTAGCGCTTTAAATATGGCATAAAGTAGAGGTGAAGTAATTAGTGCTCCACATATATTTCAATTTGTTGGACTTTTTGACTTTGCTATCATGTTAACCTTGCTCATGTGGGACTTTCCTTAAAAGAATTATGTTCTCTAAAGGTTCAAGACTAGTTGTTTGATGGTTATGGAGAGGTCAAAATTTCACACGTGAAGAATAGGTGAGCGTGACGAATACCCATTACAAAGAGACTTAAAACAGTTTAAAAAGCTTATTGCGAGGAGATCAGTACCCTTGAGAATGATGCTTTGTTTGTAAGTCTCGATCTAATACGAAAGCGATATACAATAAATTTACCCCTCTCTTAGTGATATCAGGGGAAGTAATATTAGAATGTCAATTATGGGTGGATAAGATATTATAACTGGTTTATAAAAACGGGATATCGAAATGTGTATGTTAGTATATTTAATGTTTTTGTGTAGGGAGTTCATGAAATTAAAAAATCTTTCAACATAAAAAATATATCTCTCAAATGATTAATCTAAAATTAGTTAAGGTACGAATTGAACCTTCCAATATTATGGGAAAATGGATAAAATAGAATTAGTTTTTAATTATGGGGGTGGGGTCTTTTGGAGGAGTTTTTCAGTTTTGTATCTACATCCGAATTTAATACAACGATTGCAATTCTTTCAGTCTTATTAACTATAGGCTTTTTTTCTGTACAAGAAGTAAGGCAAAGAAAGCATAGCACAAAAGAAACAATTCGATTAACAGAAGAACTTGTTAATCTTATCATTCGTAATTCAGTAAATAAAAACCTAAATATATCAAATATTAATCTTACATATATGCTTGAAGGAATGATGATTTCAAAGAATTTTAACTTAAGGCATAATACAGAACAAATATTAAAAATGGTGTATGCTAAGGTTTATGAAAACGAACATATTAGTATTGATGTACGGCCAAGTTTATTGTCCGAAATCGAAGATAGGATTAATAGTTTAATGTATGAAGAAGTTGATTTGCCTTATAATAGTGATAAAAGAAGTGTCTGGTCGTTATCTATTTCGATTGTAGCAGCTGCAGTGATATCATTAATACCTTCTTGGATTATCGGATATGTAGAACCAAGTAAGGGGGTAATAAGTAATTCTTTATTATTAATATTAGTATTAGCATTTATTGTGGCTTTTCCTCTGGTAATTATAAAAGTAATACAGCCAATAGTTAGAAATTATAAAATTACAAAACAAAATGCTAATCCAGCTAATGGTAACCAAATTAGCATAAATACAGTCCCTACATTCCCATCGTTAATTAATGATACTCATAGCTCATCTGTTACCGACAAAGAAATAGATTTTAATAGTTTAGTGGAGGATGGACCAACTGTAATTGAAGTTTTTAAACAACGGTATATCCTAGAGAATTTAATAAATGAATTAATAAGAAAAACTCTTAAAGACCATCAAAAGTATTTCTCTCCCGTTAAGTCATTAATGCTTTTACGTGATAATAATATTATTGGGATCGAATTCTATCACAACTTAAGAGAATTATTAAGGTTTGCAAATTCTGTTGTACATGAAGGTACAAGTCAACATATCAAATCAAACTATATGGAAGAAATTATAAATAAAATGAAATTAGAAGCAATTGTACTCAAGAGATTAATAGAAAGTGAACCTGGAAATGACCATACTAAATCAGCTTAGATTTTTATTAGTAGAAAACTTGCTTATAAAGGCAAGTTTTTTTATTACTATTTGAGCGTTCTTATAGGGTGACATTTCCATATATATATTAATCGCATCATTAGAGAATTTTGACTGATGATTTCGTTCCAATTGGTGTGCATTACGAGACTTGTTCAATGGATTCAATTGGTGTTATGTACGTTAATTCTAATAAACTTCATCACAAGTCATAAAGTGAATTTAGTGTTTAGGCGCTGTTCTTTTAATAATGATATGGTATTATTTTCCAGAGTAAAATACCTATGAATTACATGAAAGAAATGAGTGGTTAGATGGAAAGTGCAAAGTTTAATGAATGGTTTAATAAAAAAACTATTACAAAACTAATTGAAAAAGATATCGATGAGAAAATATCCAATCAATTAGTTAACTCCAAAAGCTTATATAAAGAAATGGAATCATCTTACAGGAATGAGTTTTTCTACAAAAACACCCTTTTTAATAAGTATGTTTTAGGGACGTATAGTTTAAATACAACAGTGGCTTTAAGTGAATTTGAGATTGATAATTCAAAGGCAGATTTTGCAATAATTAATAAGAAAAAATCTTTTGTTGTAGAAATAAAAACCGACTTAGACACATTAGACAAATTGATATATCAAATTGAAGATTATTATAAAGTCTTTTCTTTAGTGTATGTACTAACTTCGGAGAACTACTATTATCAAGTTTACCGCTTAGTTAAAAATACAAATGTAGGAATTATGGTATTAACCAAAAGAAACACTATTAGTATTAGAAAATTTGCAAAAGAAGACTTCAGTAAATTGAAACATGAAAATCTTTTCAGGCTATTAAGGAAGGAAGAGTATGAGGACTTAATTAAAAAACAATTTAAGGAGGTTCCAGATGTAAAACCTATCTTCAGATATGCGACTTACTTAGACATGTATAGACAATTAGGATTAGAAAAATCCCAAAAATTAGTATTTAATGAGATTTTAAGGAGGGTAAATGGAAATAATGTAGAATATTTGAAGAGAGTGCCTTTGGAATTAAGGTGGCTAGTTTATCAATCACATTTAAATCGTGAAAAATTTGAAAGGCTCTTAAACAATCTACAAGGGGGCATTTAAATGTATTTTCCGTTTTTACGAGGTAAACAGCACGAGTTATTTGCATTAAGGGATTTGAAAGATTCAAATGTTTTATCAGGTGAAATATTACCAGTTATCGAACCAGTTAAATATTCAACACAGTTGGTTAGTACAGTAAAAGGTTTACTTGATGATAATCGAAAATTGATTATGATAATGAACCCTAGTGTTGGGACATTTGTGGACGACTTAAATGACAATGAAGAACTAATGGAAGAAATTTTAGAGCTTATGGGACACAGGAATGCAACTATTGGTTACTATTTGAACTCAAATGCAGCATTAGAAGAATTGCCTCAACTTGTTAACAGATGTAATAGAACCCTGGATGAGACAGCTGTTTTTCACAGTGATTTAAGATATTTAGACATCTATGAAGTAATGTTTGCTGAACATGAAGCAAAGTATAATTTTATAGCTGATATCAAGCCCCTCAAAAGACGATTTGCAAATAATAACGGAGTCATTCTAAGAGATTCTTTTATTAAACGTACACCTAACGCTGAATATTTGAATCATCAGGTTGAATGGTTTTCTTCAGACCATTTAGACTTTGAACAAGAAGGATTTTTGGGTTTTTCTGATTATTCTATCGTAGGGGAAGAATATACTGAAAGCGGATTTGGGGCTAAAGCTGTTGCTTTTCATATTCTTTATCCAGATGAAGCGAAAAATTTATGGGTGAGGCATTTTGTCTCAGATTCAAATGAAAATCGGGCAGACCAAGCGGGTAAGTTCGGGGAAGCCCTTTATAAATTCGTAGATTGGTATAACCAAAATGAAACAGCATTAATTAATACCGAAGGAATAAATGAATTATTAGACTGTTATAAAAATGGAAACTATCCTGGTCTAGGTATGCTGAAACGTTATTCGATTAAACATCATTTAGAACTTGTTGGTAACATGTTGGTGAAAGTCTAAAATTTATAAAATAAGACTTATTCTTAAATGAATAGGTCTTATTTTGTTGTTATCATTTATTGCCATCATAGAGAGAGGGTTTAACACACATTGAAAATGCTCAAACAAACTTAAACATCTGAAACCCCTCGGTATAATAACTTTGTCAAAATCCGAAGTCCGAAAATGGGTGCAACGGATAGCACGTAAGATTCCGGTTCTTAAAATGGGGGTTCGATTCCCTCCGAGGGCGTACCAAAGACCTTGTGTTTGTTGAGTAGATCAGCAGGCATGGGGTCTTTTTTGATTTAAGATGCTTGGGTGCTTTTCAGTTGTTAATACCACGCAACGAATAACACGCATATATGTATGCAGATATGACACAGGTACAAATTAATAGATGTACTTTTGAAGAGCGATTATGTTTGTGAAAGATTTACAAGTATAGAGGTCTTTTGCTTTGAAAGTTTTATTAGATGCTCAATATTAAAACGATTCTAGTACTAATGTCTGGAGAGCACCACACCCCTGCCAGTTGATTGGAGCGGAAGGTGCTCGACTCCTGCGGGAAACGCGGGAAAGTTGAGACCCCGCAGGGCGCAGCCCGAGGAGGCTCAACTCACGCCCCGCGGAAAGCGAGCACCTGGAGCGGAAATCAACTGGCGCTACATTCTCCATACAGGAGACAACCTATCACCCACAACAAAATATTTCCCTCTATATAAGCACACCCCAATTCGCAAATACCTCCGACTATGTGAAATAATATCCACAACCATATACCTATCTCACCCAAACAACGACGCTCAAAATTTTCTATTATCTCCTCCATGATGCATAATAGTATATTAGTAGCACTGCAAAGGAACGATTCTGCTTTGCTGTATAAGGTTATGAATCTACATAAAATTTCACAATAAAACAATAAGAATGAAGGTGCTGGACTTTGACAATCGTATCCCCTGCAATAAGAAACGGATTAACCAATGAAGATAATCAGATTCACCCTGTATTAGATTCCTACTTGAAAGTGATCCCTATGCTTCATGCGATGCTTCCTGATATCGCGATTGGGATCACGAATCGGGAAGAATGGATCGCATATTATCCAAGCCAGAAGATCGATTTGGGTGTGAAGCCTGGACATAAGATCGATCCGAGAGAACCTTTGGCGGACTGCATCAATCATAAAAAAGTGATCAGAACCGAGGTGGATGAAGAGTTTTTTGGTTTTGCTTTTACGGGCCTTGCGAATCCTATCATCCATGAAAATAAAGTCGTGGGTGCGATCGCCATTCAGCTTCAGGAGCATAATGAAAAGGAGTTGCTGCGCATCTCTGACCAGATGGTGACGTCGATTACCCAGGCGAATCAAGGGGTGGCCGTCATTGCAAAAGGAGCGGACGAGCTGGCGGAAACGAGCAGCACTCTCCTTGATCAATCAAAAAAAGCAGCAGAAGAAGTCAAGAATACCGATGAAGTGTTAACGTTCATTAAACGGGTGGCTGACCAAACCAATCTGCTTGGATTAAATGCTTCGATAGAGGCTGCCCGTGCAGGCGATATGGGCAGAGGCTTTGGGGTAGTGGCAAATGAAATCCGGAAATTGTCCAATGAGACGGTTACTTCGACGGAGAAGATACGAAATACGTTATTGAATATTCAAAATTCTATGGATGAAATTGCTTCTTCCATAGAAAAGGTCGTGACGGTAGGGAAAGAGCAAGCATCTTCTACGGATGAGATCGCTGTATTCATAAATGAAATTGAAGAAATGAGTAAGAAGTTGAATTCTTACGCGTCAGAATTGTTATAAGGAAAAAGCCAAGGCTTCTGCCGAAAAAGGAGCCTTGGCTTTCTTTGTCTTTCATACGTTATCCAGTATATTCCCATTAACGAACCACCATTTTTATTGTAGAATAAATGAATGGGAGGTTATGAATCATGAATTTGAAGGCAGGACTTTTTCAAAATCAACAATTAAAACTTCAGATGACGCAGCAGCTTTCACAGGCGATCACCATCCTCCAATACTCTACGATGGAACTGAACGCTTTCTTAGAAGCAAAGCAGTTAGAAAATCCCCTCATTCAACTGGAGCCCCCCAAGCAAGGCCCCCTTCATCAACGAGAACCTCAAAGTTACAAACAGACTGGCGGCAAGAGTCGTGAGAATACAGTGGATTGGTATGAATATGTATCGGTTCCAAAGGGATCGATGTCAGATGCGTTAACGGTTCAATTAAATTTGAAATCGCTTACTTATGCAGGCCGTAAAGTAATGGAAGAGTTGATAGACAGCCTGGACGACAATGGGTACTTACGGATCGATGAGGACTCCTTCATGAGAAAGCATGGGATTGATTATCATGTTCTTGAATACTATATTCACAGTTTGCAGGAGATGGAGCCTGCCGGGGTTGGGGCGAGAAGCCTGCAGGAGTGCATCTCCCTGCAGCTGGAGCGGAAAGCGGGCGTCCCTCCGCTGGTCAAGAAGATAGTGGATGACCATTTTCAGGCATTCGCCGAAAAGAAGTGGAAAGGAATTGCGAAGGAGCTCTCTGTTCAGCTCAAGGAAATCCAGCGGGCTGCCGATTTCATTCAGCGCTGCAATCCGAGGCCGGGATCGATCTATACATATGATATATCTGAGTACATCACCCCCGAGCTTGTCGTAGAAGTGATCGACGGTAAGGTGGCTGTTTCCCTGAATGACGGGACGACGGTCCACGTTGCTTATAATAGGGAATATACCGATTTTCTCAAAGATCATCCGGATAAAGAGGTCCAGTCCTACCTGCAGGAAAAGGAACAGGACTTCAAATGGCTGCTTCAAAGCCTCAGGCAGCGGAAACAGACGATCCTCAAAGTGGGCAGGGTGCTTGCCGACAAGCAGCGGGCATTTTTCCTGAAGGGGCCGACTGCCCTGCAGCCGCTGACGCTCAGGCAGGTGGCAGATGAAATCGATGTGCATGAATCCACAATCAGCCGGGCTGTGAAAGGGAAGTATATGCAAACGGCATACGGGATCTTCGAACTGAAGTATTTCTTCACCACGGCGATCAAATCGGTTAACCTCGAGGAAGCAGAAGGGGCTTCTGCAACGGCTGTGAAAAACGAGCTGCAAAGATTGATTCAGGAAGAAGATAAGAAAAAGCCCCTATCAGATCAAAAAATCGTCAATCTCCTTCTGGAGAAGGGTTATGATGTCTCAAGAAGGACGATTGCAAAGTACCGGGATCAATTAGGGATTGTGTCTTCGACGATGCGCAAGAGGTATGAATAGGGAAGGGGAGTGCTGAACCTGCATAAACCATCCTAAAAAAGTGAGGTACGACCATGAATACAGTCACATTCTACACACGTTCACAATGCGGGCTTTGTGAAGATGCGAAGCTTACATTAAAACTGGTACAGGATGATATAGGTTTCGAGATAAAGGAAATCGATATCGATGGCAGTGATGAACTGACAGAACGTTTCGGCCTGATGATTCCCGTTGTGGAAAGGGAAGGCGAGATCCTTCAGTATGGGCAAATTGATTATTTTACACTAAGCAAGCGTTTACATGAAAAAACCCCGTAGTTTCTAGTTGAATTAAGATTCATACCCTGCTAAAATTAAATTTGAAAGCAGGGATGAATTTTTTTTGGAGGTAGTGGGACATAATATGTCTATGCGGGACTTTTACAGTCCACCCATATCCACGCACTTCTTTTTGAAGGAGCTTTTAACTATGGAATCTTTAATTGACATACAAAAGCGATTATTACCCGACCTGCTTGAAGTTATGCAAAAGAGGCACCACATTCTTCGTTCCATCCGTTTCTTGCAGCCTGTTGGACGCAGGAGTCTTGCCCAGAACATGGGGCTGACAGAACGCGTGCTCAGAAGCGAAGTCGAATTCCTGAAGAATCAGGATCTCATCGATATCAAAACCTCCGGAATGATCATGACGGGGGACGGTATCCAGCTTTTAGAGAAGCTAGAAGGCATGATGAGAGAGATTTCCGGGATTAATTCAATGGAACAGGAATTAAAATCTTTACTGAATCTTCATCAAATTGTAATCGTTCCTGGGAATAGTGATGAGTCTCCTTGGGTAAAAGAAGAATTAGGACGTGCATCTGCTTCTAGTATGAAACGTCGCCTGAAAGGAAATACTATCATCGCTGTGACTGGAGGCTCGACGATGGCCGCTGTGGCAGAAATGCTGACGCCTGATTTCTCTGACGATGCCTTGTTTGTTCCTGCACGGGGTGGAATCGGGGAAGACGTTAAAAACCAGGCCAATACGATCTGTGCCAAGATGGCTGAGCATACAAAAACGCGACATCGTGTTTTATATGTGCCCGATCAGGTTAGTAAAGAAGTATATAAATCCTTCTTGAAAGAACCGATGATCAAAGAGGTATTGAATTTGATCAAATCGGCTAACATGGTTCTCCATGGAATCGGGGATGCTATCACAATGGCAGAAAGACGGAAAACCACTGAAGAAGATTTCGAGAAGATCACAGGTGGGCATGCCGTCGGGGAAGCGTTTGGTTATTATTTTAACGAAGCGGGTGAAGTGGTACATAAGGTGCCGACGATCGGTCTTCAATTAGAGGATTTAAGTCACATCGAGAACGTCATCGCCGTCGCAGGCGGCAGCTCGAAAGCGAAAGCAATCCGGGCGTATATGAAAAGTGCTCCGGCATCAACCGTGCTCATCACGGATGAGGGGGCAGCAAGAGAGCTTTTAAAAGGGTAAGCCCTTTTGAAATATAAAAAAAATCATCCTTAACATCTAAAGGAGGAAATTATTCATGGCAACAAAAATTGGTATTAATGGATTTGGACGTATCGGACGTAATGTATTCCGTGCAGCACTTAAAAATAACGACGTAGAGGTAGTAGCGGTTAATGACTTAACTGATGCAAACATGCTTGCTCACCTTTTACAATATGATACAGTTCACGGAACTCTTCAAGAGAAAGTAACTGTTGACGGTGACTACCTGGTAGTTGGCGGCAAAAAAGTAAAAGTACTTGCTGAGCGCGATCCTGCTCAACTTGGTTGGGGAGATCTTGGTGTAGATATCGTTGTTGAATCTACTGGACGTTTCACAAAGCGTGCTGACGCTGCGAAACACATCGAAGCTGGTGCGAAGAAAGTAATCATCTCTGCTCCGGCATCTGATGAAGATATCACAGTGGTTATGGGTGTTAACGAAGATAAATACGACGCGGCTAGCCACGACGTTATCTCTAACGCATCTTGTACAACAAACTGCTTAGCGCCATTCGCGAAAGTTCTTAACGACAAGTTCGGAATCAAGCGTGGAATGATGACGACAATCCACTCTTACACAAACGACCAGCAAATCTTAGACTTACCACATAAAGATTACCGTCGTGCCCGTGCAGCTGCTGAGAACATGATCCCAACAACTACAGGTGCTGCGAAAGCTGTATCTCTAGTTCTTCCGGAGCTTAAAGGGAAACTGAACGGTGGAGCAGTTCGTGTTCCAACTCCAAACGTTTCTCTAGTTGACTTAGTTGCTGAACTTGATAAAAACGTAACGGCTGAAGATGTAAATGCGGCGCTTAAAGAAGCTGCTGAAGGCGATCTTAAAGGAATCCTTGCTTACAGCGAAGAGCCTTTAGTTTCAACTGATTACAATGGTAGCCCTGCTTCTTCTACAATCGATGCACTTTCTACTATGGTTCTAGAAGACAACATGGTAAAAGTTATCTCTTGGTATGATAACGAGAGCGGATACTCTAACCGTGTAGTAGATCTTGCAGGTTATATCGCTTCTAAAGGACTTTAATATTTAAAGTTTTGTAAATTGACATCATTAGCATGGTGATTGATGGATAAATTTTGTCCCACCATCTATAATGAAGATGTGTTGAAGGGGAGCGGGGAAGATTCCCCTCTCCCCTTTCTTATTGTTGTTTCTATTTATTTGAAAAACATGAAGAAATTGAGAAACGAAGGAGGCCTTTTACGATGAACAAAAAGTCGATCAAAGATGTCGATGTAAGAGGGAAACGCGTATTTTGCCGTGTAGACTTCAACGTACCAATGTCTGAAGGCAAAATCACAGATGAAACCCGTATCCAGGCTGCACTGCCTACGATCAAGTACTTGGTAGAAGGCGGAGCGAAAGTCATTTTGGCAAGTCACTTGGGCCGTCCTAAAGGTGAAGTGGTTGAAGAACTTCGTCTGACACCTGTTGCGAAAAGACTTTCAGAACTTCTTGACACAAATGTTGCCAAAGCGGATGAAGCTTATGGTGAAGCTGTTCAATCGAAGATCAGCGACATGGCTGAAGGGGACGTCCTTGTATTGGAAAATGTCCGCTTCTACCCTGGCGAAACAAAAAATGATTCTGAGCTTGCGAAAGAATTCGCAGCGCTTGCAGATCTGTATGTGAATGATGCTTTCGGTGCTGCCCACCGTGCCCATGCTTCAACTGAAGGGATTGCAAAGCACCTTCCAGCTGTAGCCGGCCTTCTGATGGAAAAAGAGCTTGAAGTATTAGGAAAAGCACTTTCCAATCCGGAACGCCCATTCACAGCGATTGTTGGTGGAGCAAAGGTAAAAGATAAAATCGGTGTCATCGACAACCTTCTTGATAAAGTGGACAACCTGATCATCGGTGGCGGACTTGCTTACACATTCGTGAAAGCACAAGGCCATGAAGTCGGTAAATCACTTCTTGAGGAAGATAAGATCGATTTAGCGAAGCAATTCATGAAAAAAGCAGAAGACAAAGGTGTTAAGTTCCTCATGCCTGTCGATGTAGTCGTTGCAGATGATTTCTCTAACGATGCGAACACGCAGGAAGTGGATATCGATTCGATCCCATCTGATTGGGAAGCACTTGATATCGGACCTAAGACAAGAGCAATATTCCAAGATGCGATCAAGAGCTCTAAGCTTGTCATCTGGAATGGACCGATGGGTGTATTCGAATTAGAAACATTCGCAAACGGAACGAAAGCCGTAGCGGAGGCGTTAGCCGATGCAACAGATACATACTCTGTTATCGGTGGCGGTGACTCTGCAGCAGCCGTTGAGAAATTCGGCTATGCGGATCAAATGAGCCACATCTCTACAGGTGGCGGGGCTTCACTTGAATTCATGGAAGGAAAAGAACTTCCTGGAGTAGTCGCTCTTAACGATAAGTAATCGCTTTGTCAAAGACCAACAATCTTGCCGAAACGATTTAATAACCGGAAAGGATGAGTACAATGCGTAAACCGATTATTGCGGGTAACTGGAAAATGAACAAGACGCTTGGAGAAGCGAAATCCTTCACTGAAGAAGTGAAAGGTTTAGTGCCTGATCAAGAAGTTGTTGATTCTGTCATTTGTTCACCAGCCCTATTTCTAGAAAGCCTTGTAGGCTTAACAAAGGATTCAAAAGTGGCTGTAGGTGCTCAAAACATGCACTTTGAAGAGAACGGAGCGTTCACAGGTGAAGTGAGCCCTGTTGCCCTTGCTGACCTTGGTGTGCAATATGTCATCCTTGGACACTCTGAGCGCCGTGAAATGTTCAATGAAACAGACGAGTCAGTGAACAAGAAGACGCTTGCTGCTTTCAAACATGGGTTGACGCCAATCGTGTGCGTTGGTGAAACGTTAGAACAGCGTGAAAACAACGAAACAAAAGAACTTGTCGGAACTCAAGTGAAAAATGCACTTGCAGGTCTTTCAGAAGATCAAGTGAAACAAACGGTCATTGCCTATGAGCCAATCTGGGCGATCGGTACAGGGAAATCTTCTACAGCAGAAGATGCGAACGAAGTATGTGCCCACATCCGTCAAGTGGTTGTAGGAGAAGTCTCTCAGGCAGCGGCAGACGCAGTGCGCATTCAATACGGCGGCAGCGTAAAGCCTGCTAACATCAAAGAATACATGGCACAATCAGATATCGACGGTGCCCTTGTAGGTGGAGCAAGCCTTGAGCCTCAAAGCTTCCTGCAGCTGTTAGAAGGAGCAAGCAATAATGAGTAAGTCACCAGTAGCATTAATCATCTTAGATGGTTTTGCCTGCCGTAATACCACAGAGGGGAATGCTGTTGCACAGGCAAACAAACCGAATTTTGACCGCCTGTGGAATCAATATCCCCACAACCAGCTGACGGCAAGTGGAGAAGCAGTAGGGCTTCCTGAAGGTCAGATGGGTAACTCTGAAGTGGGTCACTTGAATATCGGTGCAGGACGCGTCGTATATCAAAGCTTGACCCGTGTGAATTTGGCCATCCGTGAAGGGGAATTCGAACAGAATACCACTTTCCTTGATGCGATCAATCACGCGAAGGCAAAAGGCACCAATCTTCATATCTTCGGACTTCTTTCGGATGGCGGCGTGCACAGCCACATCGAGCACCTTTATGCCCTTCTTGGTTTAGCGGCCAAAGAAGGAATGAAGGATGTTTATGTCCATGCCTTCCTTGACGGTCGAGACGTCGGCCCTCAAACGGCTAAGAAGTACATTGAAGATGCAGAAGCAAAAATGAAAGAAATCGGCGTCGGCCAATTCGCGACGATTTCAGGTCGTTACTACTCTATGGACCGGGATAAGCGCTGGGAGCGTGTGGAGAAATCCTATCGTGCAATGGTGTACGGCGAAGGCCCAAGCTATCAGGATCCAATCGAGCTTGTGAACGATTCATATGAAAACGGGATTTACGATGAATTCGTCATCCCATCCGTGATCACGAAAGAAAACGGAGAGCCGGTTGCGACGATCAAAGATGAAGATGCAGTCATCTTCTACAACTTCCGTCCAGACCGCGCCATCCAGATTTCAAATACATTTGCGAATGCAGATTTCCGTTCATTCGACCGCGGGGACAAGTCCCCTAAAGATCTTCACTTTGTGTGCTTGACACGCTTCAGTGAAACGGTTGACGGATTTGTTGCTTTCAAACCGACAAACCTTGATAACACGCTTGGTGAAGTCCTTTCACAAAATGGACTGAAACAGCTGCGTATCGCCGAAACGGAGAAATATCCTCATGTCACGTTCTTTATGAGCGGCGGCCGTGAAGATGAATTCCCAGGCGAAAAACGGATCCTCATCGATTCCCCTAAAGTAGCGACGTACGACTTAAAGCCTGAAATGAGTGCTTATGAAGTGACGGACGCTTTACTTGAAGAGATTCGTGAAGATCGTCAGGATGCGATCATCCTGAACTTTGCAAACCCTGATATGGTCGGTCACTCAGGCATGCTTGAGCCGACGATCAAAGCAGTTGAAACAGTGGATGAGTGCCTTGGCAAAATCATTGACCTCATCACTGAAAAAGGCGGAACGGCCATCATCACTGCAGATCACGGGAATGCGGATGAAGTACTGACTGAAGAAGGCACGCCAATGACGGCCCACACGACGAACCCGGTTCCTGTCATCGTGACAAAAGAAGGCATCGAGCTTCGTGACGGTGGAATCCTTGGAGATCTTGCCCCAACAATGTTAGAACTATTGAATGTCAATCAACCAGCAGAAATGACTGGAACATCATTAATTAAAAAATAAGGAGAGATTTTACATGCCAATCATTACAGACGTATACGCACGTGAAGTATTAGATTCACGCGGTAACCCAACAATCGAAGTAGAAGTTTATACACAATCAGGTGCTTTCGGGCGCGCGCTTGTTCCATCCGGCGCTTCAACTGGTGAATACGAAGCAGTAGAACTTCGTGATGGCGACAAAGGCCGCTACCTTGGTAAAGGGGTAGAAAAAGCAGTAGATAACGTAAACAACGAAATCGCTGAAGAAATCATCGGATACGATGTAACTGAACAAGTTGCAATCGATCACGCGATGATGGCGCTTGACGGTACAGACAACAAAGGTAAATTAGGTGCTAACGCAATCCTTGGTGTTTCCATGGCTGTTGCACGCGCAGCTGCAGACTTCTTCGGAGTTGAATTATACCAATACCTTGGCGGATTCAACGCGAAGCAACTTCCAGTTCCAATGATGAACATCGTTAACGGCGGAGAGCACGCTGATAACAACGTAGACATCCAGGAATTCATGGTTATGCCTGTAGGAGCTTCTACTTTCAAAGAAGGTCTTCGCATGGGTACTGAAATCTTCCACAGCCTGAAAGCTGTTCTTAAGGCAAAAGGTTACAACACAGCTGTAGGTGACGAAGGTGGATTCGCTCCTAACCTTAAGTCAAATGAAGAAGCACTTTCTACAATCATTGAAGCAATCGAAAAAGCAGGCTACAAGCCAGGAGAAGAAGTTCTTCTTGCAATGGACGTAGCAGCTTCTGAAATCTATAACAAAGAAGACGGTAAATACCACCTATCTGGTGAAGGCGTTGTTCGCACATCAGCAGAAATGGTTGATTGGTACGAAGAAATGTGCAACAAATACCCAATCATCTCGATCGAAGACGGTCTTGACGAAA
This sequence comes from Bacillus sp. KH172YL63, assembly GCF_011398925.1. Taxonomy (NCBI): domain Bacteria; kingdom Bacillati; phylum Bacillota; class Bacilli; order Caryophanales; family Bacillaceae; genus Bacillus; species Bacillus sp. KH172YL63. Next base: position 3,674,270 of record NZ_AP022842.1, on the reverse strand, counting down.
ACGACTGGGATGGTTTCAAACTTCTGACTGACCGTATCGGTAAAAAGGTTCAATTAGTAGGGGATGACTTATTCGTAACAAACACGACTAAGCTTTCTCAAGGTATCGAGCAAGGTATCGGTAACTCAATCCTGATCAAAGTAAACCAAATCGGTACACTGACAGAAACATTCGACGCGATCGAAATGGCGAAGCGCGCTGGTTACACAGCAGTCATCTCTCACCGTTCTGGTGAAACAGAAGACAGCACAATCGCTGACATTGCAGTTGCAACAAACGCTGGTCAAATCAAAACAGGTGCTCCATCACGTACAGACCGCGTAGCGAAATACAACCAACTTCTTCGCATCGAAGATCAATTGGCTCACACAGCTCAATATCTTGGCGCGAAAACTTTCTACAACGTTAATCGCTAATCGCGATTGAAGAGAGGCAGCCCCGTCTTTTGACGGGGCTGTTTTTTTATGGTGTGATTTCATCTGACTTTCATCTGACTTTCATCAATCGCATGTACCGTGTGCAAGACTAGAGGTGAACAACCTCTCTTGCATCCAACTCTTTACATAATTCAAACAATATTACCTTGTCCACTTCATCTTTCCTATGGTAAACTAGAACTAATGTTATGTTCGTATCAGGAGGTGGGACTCATGCACACAATACTCATCACTTTACTTATTATCGTATCGATTGCACTTATTGCTCTTGTATTACTTCAGTCAGGTAAAAGTGCTGGACTTTCAGGGGCCATCTCTGGTGGTGCAGAACAACTTTTCGGAAAACAAAAAGCGCGTGGTATTGACTTGGTACTTCACAGAATTACCATCGTATTATCAGTACTATTCTTCGTACTTACCATTGCGATCGTAGCTATCTAATACGAACCAAAACCTGATCATTAAGGTCAGGTTTTTTTATTGTGCGCCCGGCATGGGTGTGATCTATAGGGTGAGAGTCCCGAGCCGTGAAGACAGTTGTAGCGGTTAGCTTAACGCAAGGGTGTCCGGGGTGACCTGGAATCTGAAGGAAGCGGGCGGCAAACCTCCGGTCCGAGGAACACGAATCTCATATAAGGCTTGTTGCACTGGATGAGTCTGCAATACAAGATGAAGTCCGAACTGTCGAAGGTGCAGAAAGTAAATGAGGCGGATAGATGGAGGGAAAGATTACACTCTTACCCGGGGAGATCTGGCGGATACGCCTTGAACACTTGGTAACCGGAGAAGCGATTCTCCGCTGAACCGCCAGAAGTCAGCCGAGGTCATAGTACCGGCTTTTCTCGAGGAAGCCGGGAAGGACTGAACAATCAAGAGAGTGTCACGACCTGGCTCATGGTAACTGAGAGACTCACAGACAATCTGAAAAGAGCTGTCCATTTAGAGGTAACGGTGAATTCCGTGAGGGCTGGTGGAAGTGTGAGGCAGGGCCATCGAAAGAGGAAACGTGACACACGAAGGAAAGGAATATCAGTGATGTTGATGAATATGATTCTGTCTAAACCGAATATGCTTGAAGCACTGAAACGTGTAGAACGTAATAAGGGAAGCCATGGCGTGGATGATATGCCCGTACAAAACCTGCGATCGCATATCATGCGCGAATGGCAGTCGATTCGCAAGAATCTCCTTGGGGGAACCTACAAGCCGGGCCCGGTACGTCGAATCGAAATCCCGAAACCAGACGGCGGCGTCCGGTTGTTAGGCATCCCAACGGTGACAGACCGTATGATTCAACAATCAATTGCCCAGATACTCTCCGGGATATACGAGCCGACCTTCTCTGATCATAGTTATGGGTTCCGACCAAATCGGAGTGCCCATGACGCCGTTAGAAAAGCGAAGATGTATATCCGGGAAGGATATCGCTGGGTTATCGATATAGATTTAGAGAAATTCTTTGACAGAGTGAATCATGATAAGCTCATGGGTCTTCTGGCGAAGAAAGTAAAGGACAAAGCACTTCTGAAACTGATTCGTTCTTACCTCAATGCAGGAATTATGATAGAAGGTGTAAAGGTGAAAAGTGAGGAAGGTACGCCACAGGGCGGACCTCTCAGTCCATTGCTTTCTAACATCATTTTGAATGAACTGGACCAGGAATTAGAGAAACGGGGGCTACGCTTTATACGGTACGCAGATGATTGTAATATCTTTGTCCGTTCGCCAAAAGCCGGTAACCGGGTGATGACTTCAGTGACAACGTTTCTTGAGAAGAAACTTAAACTGAAGGTAAACCGAAAGAAATCTGCGGTGGACCGACCTTGGAGAAGAACGTTCCTTGGCTTTAGTTTTACATCAAATCGCAAACCAAAAGTCAGAGTGGCCTCCAAAAGTATAAAACGGTTAAAACAGAAAATCCGCTCTCTAACTTCCAGATCTTCAGGATGGTCGATGGAGGTTCGAATCAGAAAGCTGAACCAATATTTAATGGGATGGATCGGCTATTTTCAGCTGGCTGATACACACAGCTTCCTAAAATACCTGGATGCATGGATCAGAAGAAGATTGCGAATGTGTCTGTGGAAGCAGTGGAAACTGCCGAAAACTAAAGTCCGTAACCTCATTGCGCTCGGCGTTCCAAAATGGAAGGCGTATGAATGGGGAAATACCCGGAAGGGATATTGGAGGATCGCACAAAGTCCAATACTACACAGAACCCTTGGCAATTCCTTTTGGAATCGCCAAGGGCTCCTAAGTCTTATCGATAGGTATGAAAGTCTTCGTCAATCATCTTGATTGAACCGCCGTATACCGATTGGTACGTACGGTGGTGTGAGAGGTCGGGGATTAATCATCCCCTCCTACTCGATTAAGTGGATTTGTTGGTGTCTGTTGGTGCGTTATTTTTCGTCAAAAGATGTGAGTGGCAGGTCGCCCGCTATTTTTCGACAAAATGATCATATAATTAAAATCGGGCTCATATATCAGGATTCCTGCTCATAAATCTCGAAACGGGCTTATATATGAAAAAATGGGATCATATTTTCGGGAAACCGGCTCATAAAAGAGGGCATGGCCTGATATTCGACGGTATGGGAGCGTAAACCCCCTTCACAAAAACGAAAAATAGCTATTTTTGACTGAAAACAAGCCGTTTTCCTCAGAAAATGAGTGGGGAAATGAAGTTTTTAGCTGTTTCCTTGCAGGGATCAGATCCAGCACGAACGCATGGAGCAAACCGCGCTCAATCTCATACCAAAAAATCATCCTTTTACAAGCGAAATATTGGATTGTCACCCTGATGTTTGCTAAAAATAAAGAGGAAGAGTGGATTAAACAAACGTTTAATAGAATGAAGCCCGTCTTATCAAGCTTTCTAGCTGTTAATCAAACGTTTGTTTAAAAAAATACACGAAAACCCCATTACATACCAAATTTGTTTAAACAACTGTTTAATAGGATAAAGCCTGTCAGATCAAGGTTTATAAATCCTAAACAAACGTTTGTTTAAATTCTGATAAAGGAGTCAAAAGAGATGAAAACCGTTTTACCTAAACCATTTACCTTTGAAGCAGGGCCCCGTGCCGTATTATTGCTTCACGGCTTTACAGGGAATTCTGCCGATGTCCGGATGCTTGGACGTTTCCTGGAGAAAAAGGGCTATTCATCCCACGCCCCTCATTATAAAGGACATGGTGTCCCGCCTGAAGAATTGGTCCACACAGGGCCTGCTGACTGGTGGCAGGATGTCATGGACGGTTATGAGCATTTAAAGAGCAAGGGATATGAAGAGATCGCGGTTGCCGGCCTGTCACTGGGAGGGGTATTTTCTCTGAAATTAGGTTACACTGTACCTGTAAAGGGTATTGTCCCTATGTGTGCGCCAATGTATATAAAAAGTGAAGAAGTCATGTATCAAGGGGTTGTGGATTACGCCCGTGAATTTAAGAAATTTGAAGGAAAACAGGAAGATCAAATTGAAAAAGAAATAGAAGAATTCAAGAAAACGCCGATGAATACATTGAAGGCCCTGCAGGAATTGATTGCAGATGTGCGTGAGAACGTGGATATGATCTATTCACCGACGTTTGTTGTACAGGCCAGACATGACCATATGATCAATACAGATTCAGCAAACATCATTTATGACAGCGTTGAGTCTGATGAGAAAGAAATCAAGTGGTACGAAGAGTCCGGTCATGTCATTACATTAGATAAAGAAAAAGAACAGCTTCATGAAGACGTCTACGCTTTCTTAGAGAAGTTGGACTGGAAGGTTTGATGAATTCGATGATCAGGAGGGATTGTCATGGACGAAAATATTAAAGAGCATGTGGATAGGCTCCTTTCCTATATGAAGGAAGAAGCGTATAAGCCATTGACGGTACAGGAGCTTGAAGAGGCATTCGGAATTGAAGGATCGACGAACTTCAAGGACTTTGTCAAAGCGCTTGTTGTAATGGAAGAGAAGGGCCTTGTCGTACGTACGAGAAGCAATCGTTACGGCCTGCCTGAAAAAATGAATCTGGTAAGAGGGAAGATATCCGCTCATGCGAAAGGATTTGCGTTTGTGATACCGGAAGAATCGGGAATGGACGACATTTTCATCCCTCCTAACGAGACAAATAACGCCATGCATGGTGACATTGTATTAGTAAGGGTTTCGACATCTTCTTCAGGTTCACGCCGGGAAGGGACCGTTGTGCGTATCGTGGAGCGTGGGGTCGATCAAATGGTCGGTACGTTCACCGAGAGCAAGCATTTCGGGTTTGTCATCCCTGACGATAAAAAGTTCGCGAGCGATATCTTTATCCCGAAATCCGCTCAGATGGGAGCGACGGAAGGACATAAAGTCGTCGTGAAATTGACTTCCTATCCTGAAGGCAGAAAGAGTGCCGAGGGTGAGGTCATTGAAATCCTCGGTCATAAAAATGATCCTGGAGTCGATATCCTCTCGATCATCCATAAGCACGGAATTGATATTGAATTCCCTGATGAGGTCATGGATCAGGCGAACAACGTGCCGAGTGAAATCGATGAATCTGAGATCACGAACCGGAAAGACCTCCGGGACCAGACCATCGTCACGATCGACGGTGCAGATGCGAAGGACCTTGATGATGCGGTCACGGTCACAAAGCTCGACAACGGGAACTATAAGCTGGGGGTACACATCGCAGACGTGACCCACTATGTGAAAGAAAGCTCCCCGATTGATCAGGAGGCATTTGACAGAGGGACGTCGGTTTACCTTGTAGACCGGGTCATCCCGATGATTCCGCACCGCTTATCGAACGGGATCTGTTCCCTTAATCCGAAAGTGGACCGCTTGACCCTTTCATGTGATATGGAGATTTCACCTGAAGGCGAAGTCGTCAAACATGAAATCTTCCAGAGCGTCATCAAGACGACGGAAAGAATGACGTATTCTGATGTGAACAAGATCCTCGTGGATAAGGACGAAGAACTGCGTAATCAATACGAGCCCCTCGTCCCGATGTTCGAAGACATGGAGAACCTTGCACAGATCCTCCGTACAAAACGGATGAAGCGGGGCGCCATCGATTTTGATTTCAAAGAGGCGAAAGTGTTTGTGAATGAAGAAGGGGAGCCGACTGAAGTCGTCCTCCGTGAACGTTCGGTTGCCGAGAAGCTGATCGAAGAGTTCATGCTGGTGGCGAATGAAACAGTGGCCGAGCATTTCCACTGGATGGACGTTCCGTTCATTTACCGTATCCACGAAGATCCGAAAGAAGATAAGCTGCAGCGTTTCTTCGAGTTCATCACGAACTTCGGATTGATCGTGAAAGGAACAGCGAACAGCATCCATCCACGTGCCCTTCAGGAAATTGTCGAGGACGTACAGGGAGAGCCGGAGGAGATGGTCGTTTCAACCATGATGCTCCGCTCCATGCAGCAGGCGAAGTATGACCCTGAAAGCCTTGGTCACTTCGGACTGGCGACAGAGTTCTACACTCACTTCACCTCGCCGATCCGCCGCTATCCTGACTTGATCGTTCACCGTTTGATCAGAACCTACCTGATCGAAGGGAAACTCGACCAGGCGACCCGTGAAAAGTGGGGCGCCCAAATGGGTCACATTGCAGAGCATACGTCGAGCAGGGAGCGCCGTGCCGTCGATGCCGAGCGTGAAACCGATGAGCTGAAGAAAGCAGAGTATATGGAAGATAAGGTCGGTGAGGAATACGACGGAATCATCAGTTCGGTTACGAATTTCGGACTGTTCGTCGAATTGCCGAATACGATCGAAGGCCTGGTCCATGTCAGCTATATGACCGATGATTATTACCGTTTTGACGAGCGCCACCTTGCCATGATCGGTGAAAGGACGGCCAATGTGTTCCGGATCGGTGACGAAATCACGGTACGCGTCGTCAACGTCAATAAAGATGAACGGGCAATAGACTTTGAAATCGTTGGCATGAAGGGCAAACGCCAGGAACGTGAAGGCCGTGTCCGTTCGATTTCTTCGGATAAAGGTGGTAACCGTGACAAATCAAATCGCTCTTCTTCCCGCAAGAAGGACGGGGAGTGGTCAACACGTCCGCCTAAAAACAACAAAAAGAAAAAGTCGAATAAGAAACACTTTGAAAATGCACCCCGAAGCAAACGTAAAAAGAAGAAATAATGGATTCAGGAGCAATGGGACAACCTTTGCTCCTTTTCCTTTCAGGGTGTAAAGATACAATTTTTCTTCAAAATATGAGATAATAATGAGTAAACCAGCGATGACTAGGGGGATTCCAATGCCAAAGGGAGAAGGCAAGCTTATTGCCCAAAATAAAAAGGCGAGGCATGATTATGCCGTAGAAGAAACATATGAAGCAGGTCTTGTACTGCAGGGGACGGAAATCAAATCGATCCGCGGTGGCCGTGTGAACCTGAAGGATTCCTTCGCCCGCGTACAGAACGGCGAAATCTTCATCCACAACATGCATATCAGCCCATATGAGCAGGGAAATCGATTCAATCATGAACCGCTCAGAACCCGTAAACTGCTCCTTCACCGGAAACAGATCAACAAGCTGATCGGAGATTCGAAGGAAGCGGGATACTCGATCGTTCCGTTAAAGCTCTACATCAAAAACGGTGTGGCCAAGCTGTTGATCGGACTTGCACGTGGTAAGAAGAAATATGATAAGCGTGAAGACCTGAAACGGAAAGAAGCGAACCGATCCATCCAGCGTGAACTTGCTCAGCGCCAAAAAGGGATGTAAACTACAGATTTCCGGAATATGCCATTTGCAATTATCACAGGATTTGTTATACTAATAGATGTCGCAAGGTTATTGTGGCAAGTAAGAACAATTGAATAAGTGACTTACACGCTTAACTTATTCTTTCCCGTTCTTCCCTTTTTATATGGGGACGTTACGGATTCGACAGGGATAGTTCGAGCTTGGGTTGCGAGCCGTAGGGGTCGTCTACGATAAAACGCCAAAGCCAATAATAACTGGCAAAACTAACAATAACTTAGCTTTAGCTGCGTAATAGCACTTTAGCTGTTCCTCCCTCCATCGCCTATGTGGTAGGGTAAGGGACTCACTCTTAGTAGGCTACGCCGGAGTCCACCGTCTGAGGACAAAGGAAGAGACTAATCAGACTAGCTGCACGGACGCCCGTCGATAGGCAAAAGCTGCAGCGAACTTGCGAATATATCGACTACGCTCGTAGACGCTTAAGTGGCGATGTTTCTGGACGTGGGTTCGATTAGTTCATAGTCGCCTTATGTGGTAACACATAAGTGAAAATTTGGCTTTATCGGTGAAACCTAAGTCACACACTGTGTGATAAGGCAATGCCGAGCGGTATGTGGAGCAATCCAACAGCCGTGTATCGACTTATAGGCTGCCGGATTCCGGTAGTACTAGGATGCGGAATGCTATCTGACAATAGATAAATTCATATTTCGCATAATACGCCAAAGGACCTGAAACTACAAGGTTCAAGATATAGTCAGTGCCATGTCGAAAGCATGGAAGTGCACGTCCCACCGTCTCCACCAAATACATATTTGGTGGTTTTTATTTTTACATAACTTGAACATAAATTCTCTCTTAGATTTATGCAAAGCCATGTTTATGCTATTTAGCTTAAATATGGCTTTTTTATATATACGAATATGAAGAAAGTGATAAATATCATAATTTGAAAAATTCCTCTTCAAAAAATACTTTTTGTTTTAATTTATCCGGACTATACTTTCCGTTTCTGATTGTCACCCTATCATAATGTTCAAGTATCCAAGAAGCACGTTTTTTCTTCTTTTTAACCCTTAGAAAGGGGTAGATTGATTTTAATATAAACAGTACTTGATCCTTTGTTTTGATCGTAATTGTATAAGAATTTAAGTGGCGATCTGGATGGTAGTTCTTTTTGTTAGTAATATGCCCATTTGTTAATAATTTGATATATTCCAGCAATTCATAATCGGTTGAGGCAATGGTAATGCATGGGCGCCTATGTTCTTTTTCATGCATGCGTGTCAAAGTAATCGAACCTTCACCATCAATAATTCCTGCCAGATAAGCGGCTTCCCAATCTTCCATAAATAACAACTCCTCTTTGAATCTTTATTTTGAAATATTCCTCTTTGTTAGAGTTTTCTAACCAACTAAATTCATTTTTTGCATCATATCTGCACAATTACTGGGTATGGTATAAACACCAAGCTTAGAAAAGGAGATGATACTTTGTTGGATTTAATTGGCGAATCAGCCAAGACCTCTCTGGGGTACTTTTGGAAGTCGGGCTGGGCATTTGTACTGGGGTACTTGATCAGCTCCATGATCCAGGCGTTTGTCCAGAAGGATAAGATGGTGAAGTATATGGGGGATGCGAGCTTAAAATCGGTCGGATTGTCCTCGCTCTTTGGGGCGATCAGTTCATCTTGTTCCTTTGCGGCCCTGGCGGCAGGAAGGAATTTATTTAAAAAAGGGGCACACTTCATTCCGACACTGGCCTTCTTGTTTGCTTCTACCAATTTGGTTATCGAGCTGGGCATCCTGATCTACATTTTCCTCGGCTGGCAGTTCGTTGTGGCCGAAATGATCGGCGGAGTGATACTGATTCTGGTCACATGGGTGCTGGTAAAACTGACATTCCCGAAGAAGTTAGTGGAAGAAGCCAGGGAGCATGTTGAAGATGAAGAGGAAGAGAATGAAGAATTCGATTGGAAAGACAAGATCAGGTCAAGGGAAGGCTGGCTGCAGGTTGGTCATGAATTCGTCATGAACTGGAAGATGGTATGGAAGGAGATCACGATCGGGTTCACGATTGCCGGGATGATGGCGACCTTTATCTCGGAAGATACGTGGAAGAGCTTTTTTCTGGCAGATCAGCCTGACTCATTCTTAAAGGTAATGGAAAACGCCCTGATTGGTCCGTTGGTGGCCATGCTCACTTTTATCGGGTCAATGGGGAATATTCCGATTTCGACGATACTCGCTTCGAGCGGTGTCGCATTTGCAGGCATCATGGCATTCATTTATTCCGATCTGGTCGTTCCGCCTATCGTAGCGGTTCATAAAAAGTATTACGGCCTGAAAACGGCACTGTACATTGCAGGTGTCTTTTACGTTTCCATCATCTTGACGGCACTCGGCATGCATTACGGATTCACAGCGATGGGCCTTCTGCCGGAAGATGCGAAGCAGGTCATGAATGAAGATCCGTTTAAGATCGACTATACGTTCTGGCTGAATATCGTTTTTGCCGTCGTGGCAGGGGTGAGCATTTACTTGAATGGATTATTCAAGAAGTCAGATGCCCACGCTCACATGATGCAAATGGAAGGGGACTCGAAGTTCAAGACGATTGTGACTTATGCATGCCTGCTTTATCTGGCTGTAGGGATGGTACTGTTTATGATATAGGCATCTATTTTTACTTTGCGTCTATAAGAGCTCCACTGAAAGGAAACGACAATAGATTGAAAATGATAGAAAAAGTAAAATCCGGACGCTGTTCGCGTTTCTTCAATGAAACCCGAACTCGTCCGGGTTTTATTTTGTTTTGAAAAAATTCAACAGCGGTGTACCATTAGATGTTTACTTATGTGTATTTGAAGAACCGATTTAACTTAGCAGGATCCCGGTCCCTCCGCAAAATCCCCTTGTTTACCCGTGAATTTTGCAGATATTTTGCAAATGAAAGTTTTCCTGAATAAATCAATAAAAATATGAATTTTCCGTTTAAGGGCTTTTGAACTGGATATAGTAAATATGTAACGAGTCACACAAATACCAGGGAGGAATTTAACATGTCACACGAAAAATATCAATCTGTAATCAAAGCGCTGCATGAATGTATGGAAGCGTGCAATCATTGTTATGATGCTTGCCTACAGGAAGAGAACGTGAAGATGATGACAGAGTGTATCCGTTTGGACAGGGAATGTGCTGATATGTGTGCATACTTAGAACAATCCTTAGTAAGAGGGACACCATTTGCGGCGGATCTCGCCCAGTTGTGTGCGAAGATTTGTGAAACGTGCGGGGAAGAATGTAAGAAGCATGATCATGATCATTGTCAAAAATGTGCCGATGCATGCTTCAATTGTGCAGAAGAGTGCAAGAAAATCGCGTAACGATTAAAAAAGCGGAGACACCAGGTCTCCGCTTTTTTAATTTGATTGAGGAAGCTTTCCTTTATCCGCAAGCCTCTCCCAATTCCTTCCGTTGTCGGTGGTGGTGAAGATGTCATTCTCATATGTCACGATCGACCATTCTTCTGAAGACACAGGGCTCCCTGAAATATACATGATCGGATTATCTTGAGATAATTCAGGCGTAGGGAAGGGGGATATATCCAATGAATCTTGGTCCAGCTCATATAACTGGATACTTCCTTCCTCGATGCGTGCCAATAGTCCACTCTCCTCGGTTAAGTAGACACTCGTCGTCACCTTGGCATCACCCGCATTTTGAAAGGAATCCCCGCCGTCTCTGGATATGAATAAGCCGTCTTTACTGGAGATGGCAAGCACGTCTTGGTTTGTAGGGTGGATAGCGATATTCCCGATCGAAGTGGAATCAAATCCTTTCATCTCAAGCTGCTCCCAATTCTCCCCTTCGTCCATCGTCCGATGCAGTCCTGCTTCCAACTCCGGATGTGGCTCTTCATTTAATGCATACAGCACCCTGGATGAGTAGCCTGCCCCGAGATAATGAAAATCCAACTCTCCGTAAAAGGCCAGCTTTTCAAGGGTCTCGCCCTCATCTGTACTTTTCACGACACCTAAAGGATTTTTTAAATCAGAGCCTTTTTCAGGATGTCCACTGGAATAAAAGCCGTCTTCAGAAGCTTGAAACCCCATATAATCGTGTTTTTCCCCGGTGGTTTCATACCATACAGCGTCTTTGTATTTCATTAGGCCGTCATGAGTGGCAATGACCAGCTCTCCTTTATGGTCCGGGTACCCGATTCCATGGATGTGATCGATGGTCGTGTTGTCAGTTTTGATGAAAGAGTATTCTTCCTTGGAGGAAGAACACCCGGCGAGGCTCAAAGAAGTGATAAGAAATAGTGCACTGATCTTTTTCATTGATTCTCCTGCTTTCTCATGATATTTTCCACTGATAGCCGATTCCCCAGATGGTCTTGAGATGATTCTCAATCGGGAATCCGGCTTTTTTCAATTTATCCCTCAGGTTCCGAATGTGGGAGTCGACGGTCCGGATATCGGTTTTGGAATTGATGTCCCACACCATCAGGAGGAGCTGTTCCCTTGTGTAGACGCGGTCAGTATGTTTCATCAAGGACTGAAGGAGCTTGTATTCCTTCATGGTTAAGGAAAGAACCTGATCCTCAAATTGTAATGAATACGTATGGCCGTCCAATGTGAAGGCTCCCCTGGTGAGAAGATGGGAATCCGCCGCCTGATCATAACGGTTTTTTCTCCTGAAAAGGGCATTCACCCTTGCGACAAGTTCTTCTTCGTCAAAGGGCTTGGAGATATAGTCATCCGCCCCGGCGTTCAACCCCTTTACGATGTCGTCTTTGTCTCCCCTTGCCGTCAACATGATGATCGGGACGTGGGAGAATTCCCTGATTCTTTCGCATGTTTGAAAGCCGTTCAATTCAGGCATCATAATATCTAAAATAACGAGATCGATGGGATGCTTCTTCATATACTGAATCGCATCATAGCCGTTATTCTTTTTAGCGCATGTGTAACCGTGTGGAGTCAGGTAAAGCTCCAGCAGGTTCATCATCCGTATTTCATCATCTATCAATAAAATCCTATTCACTGGTCATGCCTCCAAGCGTTAAAGTATGATGACAATCGATGTCCCTAAACCGGGTTCACTTTCAATGGTGATGTGACCTCCATGTGCTTCTGCCAGCTCCTTCACGATGGATAAGCCAAGACCCGATCCGCCATGGTCCCTTGAACGTGATTTCTCTACCCGGTACAACCGGTTGAACACATGAGGGAGCTCTTCAGGAGGTATCCCCATGCCCTGGTCGTTTACAATAAGGCTCATTTTCCGAGACTCATGCTGCTTGAGGATCACTTCAGTCGTTGAGCCGGTTTTAGAATATTTCAATGCGTTATCCAGCAGATTCATGATCATCTGCTCGAGGCGGATTGGATCTGCTTTGAAAGGAATGTCATCCTCAACCTTCAGGACAAGGCTCATTCCTTTCTCTTTAAAGGCAGGCGTCATTTTACTGATGATTTTTTCAACATAAGAAGATTGGATTTCTTCCTTTTTGATGGAGAAATTGTTTTCATCGATCTTAGCAAGTTCAAACAGGTTTTCGATTAGTTGTACGATGGTCGTTGATTCTTCCTTGATGATCTGTAGGTATTCTTTTCTTTCCGACTCGGGGAGATCATCCCGGAGTGCGACATTTGTATATCCTTTTACATAGGTGAGCGGGGTCCTCAGCTCATGTGAAATATTAGCCAGGAATTCAGAGCGCTCATGCTGGATCGTCTCAAGGTCATTTGCCAGCTTCTGGATTGAGGATGAGAGCTCTCCAAGTTCATCCTTACCAAGTTGCGGAAGCTTGACCTCGAAATTCCCCTTGCTCAGCTCTTCGGTGGCTCTTTTCATTTTAAGCAGGGGACGGGTCAGCATCTTGGAAAGGAGGAAATGGATACAAGCCAATATGATGAGACTCATGATACCGGCAAGCAGGAAATGGCCGTTCAGTTTGCTGATTAACGTTCTGAGTGGTGCCGCGCTTTTAAACATATACACGTAGCCATCATGCTCCCCATTCTTGAAAGCGGTGACGGTGGCAAGATAATTTACATCCTTCCAGTTCGCTTCGATGACCGTTCCTTCCCGGGAGAGAGATGAGGGCATGTCGTTGATCAAAGCGCTCATGCCGGCCGTGACGTCCCTGGAGCTTGTAATGATGTCATGATGTTGATCCGTTATCACAACTTCAGTTTCCGTTTTCGATTCCATGAGGGCGATATGGTGAAGGGTCGTATTGGAATAGCGATCTTCGAGAACATCACGGTGACTGTTCCCCCGGGATAAAATCGACTGGAACTCCTCTTCGATCCTTGAATCGATGATATTGTCATGCAGATACAGCATCAACAGTCCTTCCATGATTAAGACCGCAACGGTAAAGTAAGCTGCTAATTTAGTAGATATTTTATTCATCAGTCACAACCTCATTTAGTCTTTTTCTTCTTCAAGTGTACAGTGAAAATATGAAAAATGTATGCATAAACCCTTCATTTCTGCGGTTTTCTTCGTGACAGGAGAAAATACCTTTGTTCTCCATAGAATCTGCATACTTACAGGATAAAATGTAAAAGATCTTATTCGAAAGGAAGGAACAAGCATGATCAAACATAAAGCAATTACACTCCTTTTCATCTCGGGAATCCTGCTCAGTGCCTGCTCCAACGGCAATGGCCATGAGGGCGACATGAGCGGTGATATGGAAGGGATGGAGCACGGTGAAATGAATCATGAAGATACAGGCGCATTGCCGAAAGGATTGAAGGAAGCACCGAACCCCCAGTACCGAGTGGGGAGCAAAGCCATCCTGAAAGCGAGCCATATGGAAGGGATGGAATCTGCGGAAGCGACGATTGCAGGTGCCTATGATACCGTCGTCTACACTGTCTCATACACGCCGACGACAGGCGGAGAAAAGGTGGAAAACCACAAGTGGGTCATCCATGAAGAGCTTCAGGATGTTGGAGATCAACCGGTTAAGCCCGGAGATGAAGTCGTCTTGAACACTGAGCATATGAAAGGGATGAAAGGGGCCAGGGCGACGATCGACTCAGCAGAAAAAATGACCGTCTATATGGTTGACTACACGCCGGTCACCGGAGGAGAGAAGGTCAACCAGCACAAATGGGTTACGGGTACTGAGTTATCGCCGGTGGAATAGAAGGCTTCTTGGAGGGTTTATAGAGACCACCCGGTGGTACAAAATAATAAATGGATTCATCATCCAGTCAAATCAGTTGACCAAAAACGATTACAGATGTAAACTAAATATATCAATCGATTACAATTGTAAACAAAAGGAGGGATTCCCTTTGCCCAATGAAGAAAAACCGGAAATTACCGATTCTGAGTGGGAAGTCATGAGAGTCGTCTGGACCCTTCAAGAGGTGACCAGTAAAGAAATTAGCGCTGTGCTTCAGGCAAAGAAAGACTGGAAGCCGGCGACGACAAAGACCTTCATCGGCCGTCTGGTCAAAAAAGGGATGCTGACGACCGAAAAGATCGGTAACCGGTTCATCTACAGGGCGGGAGTCAGTGAAGAAGAAAGCTTGAAGACGTTAAAATCCGGACTCTTCACTCACATATGCAGCCGGGCAGTCGGCAGGACAATCGCCGATTTGATCGATGAAGCTGTGCTGAGTCATGAAGACATCGCCCTCCTGGAACAAACGCTAGAAACGAAGAAGAAGCATGCTGTCGACTATATCCCGTGCAATTGCGTACCGGGACAGTGCACATGCAAAAAAGAGCACGGAAAGAACTGCGAACATTAAACATGATAAGGAGTGTTTTTCAATGGAAAAAACATTATTGAAAGTATCAGGCATGACATGCGGAAATTGTGTAAAGAAAGTAGAGACGATCTTAAACGGCATGGACGGGGTCGAAAAGGCTAAAGTAGATCTTGAAAACGGGGCTGCCAAGGTAAAGTATGACGGAGCAAAGCAGTCACCGGACAGTTTAAGTGAAGCCGTCAGTGAAGCGGGATACGAAACGAAACCAGCACAATAAAGGTGGTTGGCACGATGACAGTCAAAACATTAAGCATCGAAGGGATGACCTGTGCCTCATGTTCCCAGGCCGTAGAAAAAGCGGTGAAAAAGCAATCGGGTGTTCAACAGGCAAACGTGAACCTCGCTACCGAGAAATTATCTGTTACGTTCGATGAGAAAGAACTCTCCATCGAAGACATTAAGAAAGCCGTCGATGATGCAGGGTATAAAGCCGTCACCGAAATGGTGAAAAAGACGTTCGCTGTGACGGGGATGACCTGTGCATCCTGTGTACAATCGGTTGAAAAGGCAACGAGGAATCTCGACGGGGTAAAGGAATCGACGGTCAATATGGCGACGGAGAAAATGGTCATTGAGTATGATCCGACTGTCGTGACGATTACTGATATTTCCGGGGCGGTCTCAGATGCAGGCTACGAAGCCCATGAGGAAGCAGAAGAGGCGGTGGACGAAGACCGGGACAAAAAAGAGCTGCATATCAAATCTATGTGGAAACGTTTCTGGGTTTCAGCGGTCTTTACCCTGCCCTTGCTCATTGTTTCCATGGGGCATATGTTCGGCATGCCGCTGCCGGAAGCCATTGACCCGATGGTGAACCCGACTGGATTTGCATTGATTCAGCTCGTTCTTACACTCCCAGTGATGGTGATGGGGAAACCATTTTTCACAGTGGGATTCAAGACGCTTACCAAACTTCATCCCAATATGGACTCTCTGGTTGCACTTGGAACCGGGGCTGCGTTCTTCTACAGTTTATTTGCGACGATCATGATCATCTCGGGCAGTGAAGGGTATGCACAGAATCTCTATTATGAATCGGCTGCCGTCATCCTTACCCTCATTACATTAGGCAAGTATTTTGAAGCTTTATCAAAGGGCAAGACATCTGAAGCCATCAAGAAGCTGATGGGCCTCGCACCGAAGACGGCTACTGTCGTAAGAGGCGGGGAAGAAGCAGAAATTGCAGTTGATCAGGGGGAAGTCGGTGACATCATCATCGTCAAGCCAGGGGAGAAAATACCGGTGGACGGTTTGGTGACGGAAGGCAAGACTTCCGTCGATGAAGCCATGCTCACAGGTGAAAGCATCCCTGTAGAGAAAATAAGCGGATCCCAGGTGATCGGGGGAAGTATCAATAAAAACGGCACAATCCGTTATGAGGCGACAAAGGTCGGAAAGGATACGGCATTATCGCAGATCATCAAGCTGGTGGAAGAGGCGCAGGGATCAAAAGCACCGATTGCGAAAATGGCGGATATCATTTCAGGGTATTTCGTGCCCATCGTCATCGTCCTTGCCATCCTGTCAGGGCTCGCCTGGTACATGGGGGGAGAATCCGGTCTCTTTGCCTTTACCATTTCGATTTCGATTCTCGTCATCGCCTGTCCGTGTGCCCTCGGCCTTGCAACTCCGACAGCGATCATGGTCGGTACAGGCAAGGGAGCGGAAAATGGCGTCCTGATCAAAAGCGGAGGTGCCCTCGAAACAACACATAAAATCGACACCGTCGTGTTGGATAAAACGGGTACCATCACAGAAGGAAAACCTGTCGTGACAGATATTGTAACGTCTGAAGGCATAACGGAAGAGGAACTTCTGATCCTTGCGGCATCTGCCGAAAAAGGCTCTGAACATCCCCTCGGCGAAGCGATTGTCAGGGAGGCGGAAGAGAAGGGACTCACCCTGCGGAAAACCGACTTCTTTGATGCCATTACCGGCCAAGGAATCGAAGTGACCGTCGAAGGCGACGATCTGCTCCTTGGAAACCGGAAGCTCATGGATGAAAATGATGTTGATGTCGGGGAGTTCGCAGAAGTGTCGGACCGGTTGGCAGCGGAAGGGAAGACGCCGATGTATATCGCGGTTGAAGAGGAAATCGCCGGCATCATCGCCGTTGCCGATACAGTGAAAGAAACAAGTTACAAAGCGATTGAAAAGCTTCACAGCATGGGGCTTGAAGTCGCGATGATCACTGGGGACAACAAGCGCACCGCTGAAGCGATTGCGAAGGAAGTCGGCATAGACCGGGTGCTCAGTGAAGTCATGCCTGAAGATAAGGCGAATGAAGTCAAGAAGCTTCAAGGAGAGGGACGCAAAGTGGCGATGGTCGGAGACGGAATCAATGATGCCCCTGCCCTTGCACAGGCAGATATCGGGATTGCCATCGGCTCTGGAACGGATGTTGCCATGGAGTCGGCAGACATCGTCCTGATGAGGAGTGACCTCAGAGATGTACCTGCTGCAGTTGAACTGAGTAAAGCGACGATCCGGAATATTAAGCAGAACCTGTTCTGGGCATTTGGCTATAATATCCTCGGTATACCGGTTGCCATGGGCATCCTCTATCTGTTCGGAGGTCCATTGCTGAATCCGATGATTGCAGGGGCGGCGATGAGCTTCAGCTCTGTATCTGTATTGCTGAACGCCCTGCGTTTGAAAGGATTTAAGTCAAGTATGTAGGTCATGATGAAAGGAGCTGGTGGTTTGATGAGCCGTAATTTGGAGTTAGAGCTCTATACCCGCCCGACCTGTTCAGACTGTCAAGCAGCGAAAACGTACTTGAGTGAACAGAAGGTGGATTATATCCTTAAAGATGTAGGTTGTGAGGAAAATAGGTAACAAGAGCCCGTTGCGATTGAATCGTCCCTTAGTTGGTCTTAAAAGAGGGAGCATAATTAGTAGAAAAAATACAAGTGTCCCTACTCCTGTTTGTCTGTAAGTTAAATCATGTAATTAGTGTTAGCAAGGAATAAATGATATTCCTACTTTGAAAGGGTAAAAGTGACAAACGGGTAACATAGGATTGATATCATGTACAATAATTAAGCATTCATAACGATGGACTTCGGAATGAATGCTTTTTGCCTTTTCTCATTAAATTAAATTACCCAATAATTACAGAAACCTATTATTAAATACATTTATAATTTGTTTGGTGATATTGAATAAATATTAATTACATAATAAACAGAATTTCATTATAATAGAAATTAACTATATTGTAAAAAGGTGGTTAAAAATGATGTACCTTTCGACTACTAAGTGTTTTGAATTAGATAAGGTTATAAAAAGCTTTGAAGTAGCATACCGTTCACTGGTTGTAGATAAACTTAAAAAAAAATTTATTAACGAAACAGAATTTTATTCAGGTATCACATTATTACAGTCTCAAATTTCTAAAAGTTCATTAGTACATAGTAATAAGTTTAACCAAAAAATAAAGGAAATAAGACAAAATCAAAAAGATATCTATAATGCCATAGAATATAGTTACAACTGTTATTGTAATAAAGATTATGATATTGATGAAAATCAAAAAGATGTTTTATATTTAGGTCAGATAATTGATTTTACTTTATTTTACTTTTCAACAGACTTTATTATTCTAAGTAAGGAATTTAAGAATATTGAACAATTTGTTTATTACTCAATAAATTACCAGAAGATTAGAAATTCTCTTTCGCATCCAGCATCCTCTAAAGTTACTTACGAAGATGCCAAGGAAATTATAACCTTTATTCGAAAAATGATCGAAAAATTGGATGAGAAATATTTTTGGTTCGTATCTAAAGGCCAAATAGTAGAAAAAATAAATAACCTTCTTTTAGATAACAAAAATAATCCAATAAAAACACACAATCTAAGTGAAATTACATTAGACCATAAAAAGCTATTATTTAGAGATAATGAACTTCAGAGTTTGCGAGACTTAATTGTAGGTCACGAGAGTTACTATAGGAAAGCGGGTTCAGTAGTAGTATATGGATATGGGGGCGTAGGTAAGACAGCACTAATTATTGAATTCTTGAAAGAAATTATAAAAGATACAATTGATAAAAACATAGGCGAACCTTATGATTTTATGTTGTTTTTTACAAGTAAAGAGGAATTATTGAAAATTTCAACAACAACGGGAAATCTTTATATAAGTGATATACGTAAACAGATAAATTCTTTTGAAGAATTAAACCGCAATATTTATAAATACTTGGGTATTAAGAATTGGGAAGAGTCCTTTCAAAAACAATATAATAAAGGTTTAATCATTATTGATAACTTCGAAACTTTCGATGAAGAAGATAAAATTAAAACACTTGACTTTATTAAGAAAAGTCCAAGAAGTGTGCAGTATATAATTACTTCTAGAAATGAAGAGAGATGTGAAGAAAAGCTGTACATTGAGGGTTTTAATGAAAAAAATAATGGAGTGAATTTCATTAATGATTATATTAATGAAAATAACTTATCTTTAAATTTAAGTAATGAGTCAAAACTAGAATTACTACACGGTACTAAGGGAAACACTTTGATATTAGTTTTAGCTCTAGAGAGATTAAACGAAGGTAAAACTTCAATAAATACAATAGTTTCTGAATTAGAGGATGTCTCATCGCAAAATGCAGAGATAATAGCGGACTTTATGTACAAAAACAGCTTTAATCAAACAATAGATGAACTTACAAGTAAGGGATATGAACCTATTAAGATGTTAAGAATAATTTCTTTATACAATGAACCCGTAGACATATTCTCAATAAGTAAGATTTCTAACATAAATATTAAAGACATAGAACACATGTGTAATTATCTATCCACAAAACTAATTCTTAATAAAACCGAAGAGCTATATAGTTTAAATGAGTTTGCTAATAAATTTATATTTATTAAATTTATGCCTAATAGAATAGAATTAATAAATTTAGAAGATAAAATATATAATCATAAAAAAAGTATAAAAAGGAACCTAAGTAATCTGGAAGGGATTAAAGCTAAAAATGCACTATTAAATAAAATTATGGACGATTGGAAACCCAAAAATTATATAGATGAAATTGCTATTTCTGAGGTTTTTAATCTATACGGACAAGCACTAGATTCACTTGGAAGGTACAAAGGAGAGGAATTAAAAGAAAAAGTTAAAGATATGGAATTAAAGTTTAAGGAATTTGAAATAAGAACTTCTCATCCCTATGTGAAATGTCAAAAAGCAAGGATCTTTAAGCTATTTCTAGACAGTGGAGTAGAGACCGAGCATTCTACAAAGGTAGTAAATGATTATTTTGAACAAACAATTTACTCAGTACAATTTAATTATAATTATATTAGAAACACAAAATCCTATGCAGCAATTTTATGGATTTATGGAATTTTTCTAAGTAAAAACCTTCAAGATAAGCCGAATGCCATTAAATATCTTGAAGAATCTAAAAGTATTTTTGAAGCTTTAAATATTTTGGACGCAAATTATTATAAAATGCTTGCAGAATTATGTCGCTGTTATAATAGTATGTTTAAAAAGACAAACAATAATGATTATTTTCAGTCGCTTTTACTCATAGAAGACCAAATAAATCAAAATCCTCAATTCGTAAGAGGATTTAAAATAAGCTTCCTTAAAAGAGATTTAAAAAGGTATATAGGCTACGGCAAAAAAACAGTTATTTCTAAAAGTTAGTTAACACTTTATTTTCACAATAATCAACCTATAAAACGCTCTCAACGTTATGTTCCTATAACTTTGGGAGCTATTTTTTTCTCCAACCTGAAATTCTTTCCAACATTGTTACCGTTCTGTGAATAAAATGCGTCTAAATTTCGAAAATCTGTTTGAAATTGCACTTACTTAGGGTACCTGTTTAAAGAATTTTGATAGTATAGGTCTACGAGTGCAAATTCTACATAAAGGAAGGTGATTTCTTTTGTTTAATAAATTCAAACCTTATTTAATTGTTTTAATAAGTCTGGTTTCTTTATTTTTCATTATTATATTCAGCACGGATAGCGAGTTAATTATCCTGGATCCAAAAGGACCTGTAGGCGTTGTTCAAAAGGATCTGATCATGCTGTCGATTTACTATATGCTTGCGATTATGGTTGTCGTATTAGGTTTCTTTACAATGATTCTATTAAAGTACCGAAGCAGTAAGAAAGATAGTGACTATAAGCCGGATATGCACGGGAGTACATTCCTTGAGATCATCTGGACGCTGATTCCTGTCCTGATCGTCATTGCATTATCAATCCCAAATACAAAGGCACTATATGAATTAAAAGAAGCGCCTGAAGCGACTTCCCATAAGGATCCGATCGTGATCCATGCCACTGCCGTCGATTGGAAATGGATCTTCAGCTACCCTGAAGAAGGAATCGAAACGGTAAATTATGTGAATGTTCCTGAGGATCATCCGATTCTCTTTAAAGTGACGGCTGCTGATTCAATGGCTTCATTATGGGTGCCGCAGCTTGGCGGCCAGATCTATGGTATGCCTGGCATGGTCAATGACCTGTATCTTCAGGCAGATGAACCTGGAACGTATGATGGACGGAACTCCAACTTCACTGGTGAAGGGATGACCCATCAAACGTTCGATTTCGTTGCGCTGACAGAAGATAAGTACGAAAGCTGGGTGACAGATTCACAAACGAACCAGCCGAAGTTAACAGAGCACGTATATGAAAAACTGATGCTCCCCGAGACGGTCGATCGTATGACGTTCTCATCCACCCATCTTGATTTCGTCGACCATGGTACGAATTCAGAATATGCCATGGCGATCCGCCAGAAATATGGTCTTGATACCACGGTAGGCGGTGCAGATAAAGACGCGAAGTCTTCTCATGGGCATATGGATATGGAAGGCCACGGTGAGATGAAAGAATCTGACCATGACGAAATGAAAAAAGATGAAGATAAAAAACATGAGCACTAAGAAAGGAGGACTTTAAATGTTTGATTTTATTAAGGATAATCTTATCCTCAACGATCCGTTGATTTTAGGAGCCAACATTTCGATCGTTTTCACCGTGATCGCAATCGTCTCAGTCCTCACTTATTTCAAAAAATGGAAATGGTTGTGGAATGACTGGATCACAAGCGTTGACCATAAAAAGATCGGGATTATGTATATCCTTGCAGCACTTGTCATGCTCTTCCGCGGAGGAGTTGATGCACTCTTGATGAGGGCCCAATTGACTGTGCCGGATAATTCATTTTTAACTTCTGAGCATTACAATGAAATCTTTACGACCCACGGTACGATCATGATTTTATTCATGGCGATGCCGTTCTTACTTGGATTGATGAACGTTGTCGTACCTTTGCAAATCGGTGCCAGGGACGTTGCATTTCCTTACTTGAATAACCTGAGCTTCTGGGCATTCATGTTCGGGGCAATCCTTTTCAATATTTCCTTCGTATTCGGTGGATCACCGAATGCAGGTTGGACGAACTATGCACCTCTTGCGATTGAGGGAAGTCCTGGACCGGGTATCAACTATTACCTGCTGGGCTTACAGATATCAGGTATCGGTACACTCTTGACCGGGATCAACTTCGTCGTCACCATCATCAAGATGCGCGCGCCGGGCATGACGCTTCTTCGCATGCCGATGTTCACATGGACGACATTGATCACGGCTTTCATCATCGTGTTTGCATTCCCGATTCTAACGGTGACGCTGGCACTGATGACTTTCGACCGCTTATTTGGTTCCCACTTCTTCACATTGACAGACGGTGGTAATCCGATGCTTTGGTCAAACCTGTTCTGGTTATGGGGACACCCGGAAGTATATATCGTCATTCTTCCTGCTTTCGGTATCTTCTCAGAAATCATTGCAACATTTGCTAGAAAAACACTATTTGGATATAAATCTATGATTATCTCACTGGTGGCAATCTCAGGTCTCAGCTTCGTCGTTTGGGTCCATCACTTCTTCACGATGGGTGGAAGCGCGGCAGTCAACAGCGTATTCTCCATTTCGACGATGGCGATCGCGATACCGACCGGGATTAAGATATTCAACTGGCTGGGTACCCTTTATAAAGGGAAGATTGAGTTCACAGTGCCGATGATGTGGTCTGTCGCGTTCATCCCGACATTCCTGATCGGCGGGGTTACAGGGGTTATGCTTGGAATGGCGGCAGCCGATTTCCAATATCACAATAACTACTTCCTGGTTGCTCACTTCCACTATACACTGATTGCCGGTGTCGTATTTGCCTGCTTCGCGGGACTTGCGTACTGGTATCCGAAAATGTTCGGACACAAGATGGATGAACGGATCGGAAGATGGGCTTTCTGGCTCTTTTCGATCGGATTCAACCTATGTTTCTTACCTCAATTCGTATTAGGATTTGCAGGAATGCCAAGACGTGTGTACACGTATGGACCTGAAGACGGCTGGACGGCATTGAATGTGATTTCTTCCGTCGGGGCGTTCGGAATGGGTGTAGGATTCATGGTTCTTGTTTATGGAATCTACTACAGCTACCGTTTTGCAAAAAGAGAAACAACAGGTGATGCATGGGATGGACGTACGCTTGAATGGGCGACAAGTTCAGCGATCCCTCCTCACTACAACTTTGCACATGTGGCTGAAGTGAAAAGCCATGATGCATTCTATGAAATGAAACAAACAGGAAGAAAGATGGTTCCTGATAACTTTGAATATCAACCGATTCACATGCCGAGCAACGCAGGGACACCGTTCATCATGTCTGCGCTCTTCTTCGTAGGAGGATTCGGACTGGTGTTTGAACTGTGGTGGATGGCGATTCTGGCATTAGTCGGTATCTTCGGATGCATGGCACATCGCTCAATGACGTCCCACAAGCAGGATGAAGGATACTACGTAAGTGTAGAAGAAATAGAAAAGAACGAAAATCCGTTTAAGAGGGAGGCGTGAGTATGGCACATAGTACGAATATAGATCCAAACACGCCATTAGAATATCAATCAGATATCGGCCGACTGAATATTTTCGGATTCTGGGTTTTCCTTGGAGCGGAAATCGCATTGTTTGCCACGATCTTCGCAACGTTCTTCGCTTTGAAGGCAGGCACGATGGGCGGTCCGCTTCCAAGTGAAGTATTCGATATGAAGAATACGATCATTATGACGCTCCTGTTATTGATCAGTAGTTTCACATCCGGTTTATCGATCAATGCATTAAGGGCAAGAAACGTCAAATCAATGATGATTTGGCTGATCATCACATTATTATTCGGATTAGGATTCCTTTACATGGAAATCACGGAATTCATCCATCTCGTCCATGAAGGGGCAGCGATGGGGACCAACGCATACTGGTCTTCCTTCTATCTGCTGACAGGGACGCACGGTCTCCACGTATCGGTGGGGATTCTATGGATCATTCTCGTCATGTTCCAGGTGAAAAATCGGGGCTTGAATCCTGATACCGCTAAAAAACTATTTGTATCAAGCTTGTACTGGCACTTCCTGGACTTCGTCTGGATCTTCGTGTTCACAAGCGTGTACTTATTAGGGATGGTGGAATAATGGGACATAACACATCGAATCACAGTGGACTGCCTTGGACTCAGATCATCGGCTTCATCTTGTCGATTGCGTTAACGTTCTTAGCCGTTTGGTTCGGGCTATATACGAATCTATCCTACCAACTGATTGTAGCGATTGTATTCGTACTGGCATTCATCCAGGCTGCAATCCAGCTCTTCATGTTCATGCACGTAACTGAAGGGGAAGGCAAATGGCAAGTAGGTAAAATGCTGTCGGCTGGCTTCATCGCGATTGTCATCGTGGCAGGGTCCGTTTGGGTACTAAGCAGTATGCATTAATCATAAGGAAAAAGGCTGTTGGACATTCCAGCAGCCTTTTTTTATATTCATTTTTTGTTACGCATACCATTGGAGTACCGCTGTATACCGACCGGACCGTAAAGCTTGCTCCGGCAGTTCCATAACTACCTATCTATGAAAGATGGAGGGACGGGCACTTCCATATCGCTGCGCAGCAACGCAAGCGTGATATGATCTTTTAAAAAAGGTTTGGAAAAGATGACAGGACGCCCATCGATTGTTAACCTTATATAGAAGACAGATTGTCCAAAATGGACAGCAGGGGTTTAAGAGATGGTATACTGAAAGAAATCAGCATTAGCCTAAAAGTAGATATAGAATAATATGGAACAGATAGATTACAGTGCATACGTGCAAGGAAAGGGTTGATAAGGTGGAAACGAGGACATCATTAACAGGGACGGTTTTCTTAAGCAAATTGATCACTCAATACGCCTATATCCATCAAAAAACAGTAGGTAAAACCGCAGATGAATATATCCGTCAGCTCGGTCTCCGGACAGGAGAATGGGTTGAGGGTCTATACGGAGATAAAGAAGAGGATTGGTCGGTTGACCGGTATGTTGAGGTCATCGTCGATTTGAAAAATTCAATCGGAGGTCATTTCTATCTTTCAGAGGTGCACCCTGATCATATTGTCGTCAAGTCAACAGCCTGTCCATTTGGGGAGGCGGTACAAGATGCCCCCCACCTTTGCAATATGACATCCAGTGTGTTCGGCGGCATCGCGGCACGGAAATTCGGCTACTCTAAGGTGGTTTTGAGAAAGAGGATCGCACTCGGGGATCCGGGCTGTGAAGTGGCCGTCTATTTCCGAGAAACAGAAGCAGAGGACGGGGATGTTTACGAAGACTTACGCTATACACCTGATCACGGAAATCCTTTTCAATGGGAAGAAGAGACGCTCCGGCTGCTGAATGAGCAGCTGAGAAAAAGCGACGAACTGATCATGAAGCTTGTTGGCGAGCTTGAAGAACTCCGGGCACAGGTGAAAAGAGATTAAGAGATTCAGGGTTTGATTCTATCAGCAGAAGCAGTGGGGAAACGGCAAAATCGTTGCCTGTCATCCCCGGAATTGATAAAATCATCATTTGGAAACAGTAAATCAGAATAGGGAGAATCATCATGATAAATGTTGCAGCAAGATATAGAATCGAAAAAGATTTCCTCGGAGAAAAAGAAGTACCTGAAGATGTCTATTACGGTATCCAGACTTTACGGGCAGTTGAGAACTTTCCGGTAACCGGGTATAAAATCCATAAAGAGATGATCGATGCCCTCGCCACCGTAAAGAAGGCGGCAGCGCTTGCCAACATGGAAACGACGCGCCTTTATGACGGAATTGGTCAAGCGATCGTACAGGCAGCGGATGAAATTCTGGAAGGGAAGCTTCATGAATATTTCATCGTGGATCCGATCCAGGGAGGGGCAGGCACTTCCATCAATATGAACGCCAACGAAGTCATTGCCAACCGGGCCCTCGAAATCATGTCCCATCAAAAAGGGGAATATGGGAAGGTGAGCCCGAACAGCCATGTAAATATGTCCCAGTCTACCAATGACGTATTCCCGACGGTCATCCATATCTCCACGCTAAAGCTGATAGAAAAACTTCTGAACACGATGGAACATATGCACAGCGTCTTGAAACAGAAAGCACAGGAGTTCGACCACGTCATCAAAATGGGCCGGACCCATCTGCAAGACGCGGTGCCGGTCCGACTTGGTCAGGAATTCGAAGCGTACAGCAGGGTTGTGGAACGGGATATAAAACGGATCAGCCGCACACGTGAACATCTTTATGAAGTGAATATGGGGGCGACCGCTGTAGGGACAGGCTTGAACGCAGATCCTTCCTACATCACAAGCGTCGTGAAACATCTTGCAGATATCAGCGGCTTGCCGCTGACAGGGGCTGAGCATCTTGTCGATGCCACCCAGAATACCGATGCGTATACAGAAGTGTCGGCAGCGCTGAAAGTATGCATGATCAATATGTCCAAAATCGCCAATGATCTCCGCCTCATGGCGTCTGGCCCACGTGCCGGATTAGGCGAAATTTCCCTTCCTGCAAGACAGCCAGGATCATCCATCATGCCGGGGAAAGTGAATCCTGTCATGCCTGAATTGATCAATCAGGTGGCGTTCCAGGTCATGGGGAATGATCAGACGATTTCGCTCGCTTCTGAAGCCGGGCAGCTTGAATTGAATGTCATGGAGCCAGTACTCGTATTCAATCTTCTTCAATCGATCAGCATCATGAACAATGCGTTCAGAAGCTTTACCGATCATTGTCTCGCAGGAATCGAAGCGAATGAAGACCGCATGAAGGAATATGTGGAAAACAGCGTGGGCATCATCACAGCAGTCAATCCCCACTTAGGATATGAAGTGGTTTCAAGAATCGCCAGGGAAGCGATCCTGAAAGGGAAATCGGTGAGAGAACTCTGCCTTGATTACGATGTCCTGACGGAAGAAGAGCTTGATTTGATCCTCAATCCGTATGAAATGACAAACCCGGGAATTGCAGGGAAGGCGCTGTTTGATCGTTCTTAAGTGAGTGGACACGATGGCCTATAATATATGAGTTCAAACTAAAAAATCCGAACGCAGTCGATTTTCTACAAAGAATTTCGATTGAACGTTCGGATTTTTTTACTTGAAAAACGGTGCTCCATCTCTTTATACAGACATCCTAATTAAAGTCCTCTTCGTGAAGGGTTATTACTCCCTCCCTTAAATAAGGACGGATTCCACCAAGGGAACCTTCCTTCATAAAAGTAATTTAACACATTCGATGATGGTTGACGATTTCGGGATTTCCTTGTCATATTACTGCCGATTCTTTAATAGAATTTCTTTTCAACCTCTTGATAAGCTTCAAGATGTCTGGTGAGCCGGGCCAGTTTATGGAGTTCTTGAAGGAGGAAGGTTTTATCCAGCTCATAGATGACTTCCCTTTCAATGTGATCGATCGTATTGCAGGCGAATTCCCACAGATCCCTGTGCTTGGACTTTGGGATGGTTTCTGCGATCAACGCCAGTGCCCGGACAATTTCCGTAATAATCAAGTGATTATCTTTCGCATAATGACGGATATAGCCGAACCCCCGATACAGGTAATAGTCGAAAGCTTCTGACTGAAGGATAACCCGGACCCTGTCCTCTTCATCGATCAAATAAGGGGTGAACGATAATTGGTCTTCCACTGTACGCATCAAGTCAGCCATTTGATCGATTGTGTTGGATGCGGTTTTAGGATCGTCATTCCCCAATGCTTTGATTGCGACTTCTGCAAGTTTATGGATCCCCATCTGCAGGTCCTGGATCTCGGTTTCTTTATGGCCGATTTCGATAAATGCAAGATAAGCGTCGGTTGATACCGCCTCTGTATCAGGTCCCCATATGCTCAACAGTTCATTTCCTGCCAAGACGAAATCCCCCACCTTATAATGGAGCTGTATGACAAGATTCTCCTCCTGTGCACGGAGGATCATGCCTTGAAAGTCGACAAGTTGGATATAACCAGACCATTTTGACGTGACGTGGAGGGCATGTTTCTTTTCTTCCTCCATGATGTCTCCACGTTCCGTCGTCCGGTGTGCTTCCAGGTCGTTCTTCAGGGTTTGATGGATCATCACCTCTGATACCTGCTTCATATTGAACGTGATATTGTGAACCTGCATCCAAGTAGAGGCGTGGTTGATGAAAAAGATGAACGTTACGGCACAAAGGAAGGCAAGACCGATCGTCATAACTGGTGCAGCCACGAAGATCTCTTTATCCGAATTTCCAATAAATAAAAAGACCAAGAGGACATATACAAAGCTGCCGTTGAAGATGCCGAGTGCATGCTGGGTTTGTTTATCCGAAATGAAATCAAGCAGCATTCTTGGAGAGAATTGCCCGCTGAACATGGTCAGTACGACGAGCAGTGAATTCAGGGTGAAGGCGCTGAGCGTAAGGACAGCCCCGATGAGCGTACTAACCAGTGTCCGCGTGACGGGGGCATCCATATGAAGAAAGCTCCATGTAAATCTGGAAATCTCCAGGTGGAGGTCGAAAAATAACGTCAGTGCTACAAATAATAGAGAAAGACAAATATAAAAGAAGGGCATATACCAGATATTCAGCCGGATTTCTCTCTTCCGCTGACGTTTTGACATCAGTATATATTTTTTCATAGATAATGGGAGCAGTCTTTTAAGCATGATTGTGATCCTTTCCGGTAATGATATTATGAATCCATTTCCCTCCAAAGAACAGTTAAAACCTTTTGGAGAAAGAAAAATATAGAATCAGGAAGCATCTTATTACAGTATGTCCAAGGGTGCACGCCTGTAATAATTTTTAGAAAATACCGAAAATGGTATTGACGGTGAGAGAAATCCACTATATAATCCAATTCATATTCAAAATCGAGATCCGAAACAAACATTATATCTCTTATCAAGAGCGGCGGAGGGATAGGCCCGATGAAGCCCGGCAACCTACAGGAACAATCTGTAAAGGTGCCAATTCCTACAGGTTCATTAGGAATCTGGAAGATAAGGGGAGGAGCATGCTCATCAAGCCCTCTTCTTAAGAAGAGGGTTTTTCTTTATACCTTCATTCTTTCCATCGCAGGAATCTTCTACAGAGACTATCATCGATTAAAGGAGGCAGTCAGATGTCAAAGATTAACGTGGCGATTCTGGGATTTGGAACCGTCGGTCAAGGTGTGTGGGAAGCCATTGAAACCCATCAGGAAAGATTGAAGGAAGTACTTGGAAAAGAAGTGAAGGTAAAGGGAATCCTCGTCAAGGATGGGGGAAAGCAAAGGAATATCGAGCCATCCATTCCGGTCACGACGGATTTTGAAGACATACTGGCGATTCCGGACCTTGACGTCATTTTCGAGGCAATCGTAGGGGAAGAGCCCGGCCGTGGGTATTTGACCCAGGCAATCGAGATGGGGATTCATATCATCACCGCCAATAAGGCGCTGTTTGCTAAACATGGTCCGGCGCTCTTAACAAAAGCGGAACAGCATGATGTAAGTGTTGGATTTGAAGCGACCACGGCAGGAGGGGTCCCGGTCATCGGAAGCATCCGGCAATTATTGAAGGTCAATGAAATCAAACGGATTCAGGGGATCCTGAATGGAACCTCCAACTTCATTCTTTCCCAAATGAGGAAAAAGGGAATTTCCTTTGAATCAGCACTGAAGCAGGCCCAGGAAAAGGGGTACGCTGAAGCAGACCCAACCAGTGACATTGAAGGTCAGGATGCTCTTAATAAGCTTCTGATCTTAAGTCAGACGGCATTCGGCAGGCAGCCTGTTGTGGGTGAAGTCTCCCGTAAAGGAATCTCACATCTGACAGCAGAGTGGCTACAGGCGGCAGAATCCTTCAGGCTCCGGTTCAAACATGTGGGAACGCTTGAACGGGATGATGAGGGGCGCATCAGGGGAGAGGTGGCTCCGCGCCTTGTTCATGATACCCATCCCTTCTACGGTGTGGAAGATGTAGAAAATGCAGTATCTTTACAGGGCAGCCTCGTGGGGAGAATCACCCTGTCAGGGCCGGGAGCAGGTAAGCGGCCGACGGGCAGTGCCATGGTAGAGGACTTTCTCTCCCTGATGGAAGGGAAGTATACCGCAGCTGCAGACAGCATGGTCGGTCCCGTCGACATTCAAAGGGATCAGGAAGTGCTTGAATGGGTGTTAAGACTTCCTGAACAGTGGGACCATCAAAGCAAACTTTCCCGATTCAACTTAAAAGACCGCATCCAGCTCGGCAGTCACCTGTATGTGTTCATAGAAGGAAAGAGAAGGGATATTGGAACCCTTCTTCGGACAAATGAAGGCATCCAGGCTGTCGCTATCCTTCAGGGTATCCCTTTGGAAAACGAAGTGAAAAAGGGCGTATTGGTTCCCTGATTTTAAATAAAAATAGATCTGATGGAAGGTAGGGGTAGCATTGAGTATCATTGTTCAGAAATACGGCGGGACTTCTGTAGGTTCGGCTGATCGCATAAAACGGGTCGCAGGTCTTGTGTTGAAAGAAAGACAAAAGGGTCATGATGTGGTCGTCGTCGTTTCCGCCATGGCAAAAACGACCGATACCCTCGTAAAGCTCGCCGGGGAACTCTCTAACGATCCGGGGAAAAGGGAGATGGATATGCTCCTTGCAACAGGTGAACAAGTGACGATATCCTTGCTCGCAATGGCCCTGCAGCAAAAAGGGCAGCAAGCCGTATCCCTGACTGGCCGTCAGGCGGGCATTGTAACGGATGATGTGCACGGCAACGCCAAGATTACTTCCATCGATACAAGCAGGGTCCGGGGAGAGTTAGCAGAGGGAAGGATCGTCATTGTGGCAGGTTTCCAGGGTGTAACGGCAGCGGGAGAACTGACGACATTGGGAAGGGGAGGATCGGATACGACGGCGGCTGCTCTCGCTTCAGCCCTGAAAGCGGAAAGATGTGATATATATACGGATGTAGATGGGGTTTATACGGCTGATCCGAGGGTGGTGCCCCATGCAGCAAAGATTGAACGCTTATCCTATAATGAAATGCTCACGTTCGCTACGATGGGGGCAACCGTCCTTCATCCGAGGGCAATCAAGCATGCACGGGAATACGATGTGCCGGTCGTTGTTCGTTCCAGTCTGAAAGAAAGCAGGGGAACCGTCATCAGTGGCCGTGCACAGAGACAGGAAGCGATCGTAGGGGTCGCACATCAGGAGAGTGTATCGGTGCTCACCATCCATGGCTGTGATGGAGGCGAGTCATTGATCCTTTATGATCTTGATTCCCACCATATAGAGACGGATCTGATCAAACGCGGTGGAACGATTGTTTTAATTGTGAAGGATGAGGATATCCGTGAAGTCCAAACCATCATAAAGCAATACAGCCGGAGCTACACCCATGTGGAAGTATGCCATGACTTGTCAAAGGTCTGCGTGATCGGACGCATCCAATCTCCGCCTGAAATACAGGAGAAAGTGACCAATGTGTTTCATGATTATCATATCGACAAGGTATCGGTCTGGGAGTCTCCAGTCGGCTTGAGTGCCCTGGTCGACCGGCAGGCTGTTGAAAAGGCGGCGAGGATCCTTCATATGCACTTCGGGTTGGATTATATCGAACCTAAAAGAGCAGTCTTATAAAGCGTACAGTACCTCTATACGCTTTTCTTTCAAGATGAACGCCTGCATATAGGACATGCAGGCGTTCTGGTGTCACTGAGGCGGATGTTGAATCGGTACCGGTGTATAACTCTGGAGCATCAGGTTCATATCCTGGGCATTTAACTGAGGGACCTGATAATATCCGTGCTTATTTTGATACAGGAAAATTTCATAACTCATCTCTATGAAGTTCGGTACACTGTCTGCGACGACACGGCGGAGTACCGGATTGGTCATTTCAAGGGCAGTCATGGCAAGTAGTGATGCAAGGGATTTTGTCTGACCAAGCATATACGCCGACAATCCTTTATCAGACAGCTCGCTGACCGATGCGTTCGGTTTTTTTGGCGGTCCGGGCTTGATGCCGTAAGTTGTGGTGTGATCCTGAGTCATACAGTAGGTTTGTGTCGGGACCTTGGGGTCATGTCCGGTCGAAAAGCTTTCGACGATCGAGTTGTACATCGTCGTCACAAATGCAGACTGGCGCATGGAAATATCTTTTAATTCCGGATCTTGGATGTATTGGTTGTACATTTGATATTGGTCCAGCAAACTGATGATACCGGCGATGACTTCATGGGCATCGTAAAGCTCATGGCCGCCGTGATCCCTGCTTGTTGCAGTCATCATATCAGGCGGCGGTTGAGTTCCGGGCGCTCCATTCGGTTGATTTTGGTTGAGCATAGGTGTTCCTCCTTGTTTGGGTGTGGCATCGATGATTAGATTAACCTTAAAGGGTGAAAATATGTATGATTTCCCGTACAGGGGTCTACTACTTCCCGGCCTGTCCGAATACAATAGGGAGAAGTCAATGTGAAGGTGGTTTGAAATGAGTATATTCATCAGCTATATCGTGTTAGGTTTATCCCTGTCTGCGCCGATGGGACCGATCAATGCCGCACAGTTGGACAAGGGAATCCGCTTTGGATTCTTTCATGCATGGCTGGTTGGAGTGGGAGGAATGGTTGCCGACGGCATTTTCATGCTCCTCATCTATTTCGGTGTCGCCCAGTTCATCGATACACCGGCGATAAAGTTATTGCTGTGGACTTTTGGCTTCTTGATCCTGACGTACACGGGAATTGAAAGTATCCAAAACGCCGGGGGCATCACCACCAAATCTGATCACCATGAAAGTGAAACGAAGGGTAAGGCATTTCGGACAGGATTCTTCATGGCGATTTCCAACCCGCTCAGCATCATATTCTGGCTCGGGATATACGGATCGATACTGGCACATTCAGCAAGCTCTTATCAGACCGGTCAACTGTTTCTATACAGCATGGGGATCTTCCTCGGCATCACGATATGGGATGTGACGATGGCGGGCGTGGCAACAGGTGCGAGGAAACTCGTCAGTCCCAGGATCCTTCGTGTTATATCCATCATCTCTGGCCTCATCTTAATGGGGTTCGGCATCTACTTCGGTGTCCAGGCCTGCCTGGTAATCTTCGGCTAGACAGACACCCGGCCTCCACCCTCCTAATAGGATAAATGAGTAATCCTTAGGAGGGATCGACTATGTTATGTTCAAAAAGCTGGATTGAGCAACATATGAAAGAACTCACCCCATGGCAGCAATCGGCCTTTCACCATTTTTCCGCATTGATGTTGGATGAAGCGCATCCTTATCCATGCGTACCTGGAAAACAGGGCTATCAGACTGATACATTGCGATACGGTTTCGCAGGAGATCCGAGACAGGAAGAAGCGTCGCAAGCGGTGGCGTCCATCCTTAAACAATATGGAGAAGTATCGAGGGATACAGGTCATTATGCATCACTTGTCGTATTCTTCGATTCCCGTGAAATGGATGGGGACTCAGTTGAATCTTATCAACATGTATTTTGGGAGCTGTTAAACCGGGTCCATGAACTTGACGAAGGGCCCTGGCCGGATGATATCGCCCTTGATCCCCATGATCACACATGGGAATTTTGCTTTGATGGTGAACCGTATTTTGCCTTCTGTGCAACCCCTGCCCATACGCTGCGCAAGAGCCGCCATTTCCCTTATTTCCTGTTGGCGTTCCAGCCCCGCTGGGTATTTGATGAAATCAATGCTTCCACTTCATTCGGCCAAAAGTTAAAGAAGGTCATCCGCAAGCGGCTTCATGAGTTTGATGAACAGGAACCGCATCCGAGCCTGAAGTGGTACGGTCAGGAGGATAATCACGAGTGGAAACAATATTATCTCAGTGATGATGAGTCCTCTATGAGCAAATGTCCATTTATGAATAAGCATAAAAAAATCAAGAGCTAAAGGGTTCATGCTTTAGCTCTTTTTCCTTTTATGAAGGCTGCAACACCAATCAACAGGAGCATCCCAATGCTGACGATGAAGGCGATCCGGCTTACCGGTTCGAGGAGGGTGCCGCTGATGGCGACCAATATGAGAAGGGCCGGGAGTACTGCCTTTGTAGTATCCCAGACTGAATGACATAGAAGCTTATGGAAAGAAGCGAGGATAAAAAGCCATGTGTACAAGAGCATAAGTCCCGCCGCAGTCGTGATATATTCAAAAAGCCTCTCCGGCAGCAGCATCGCGACCACGATGGATACAAAAACAACCAGGGTGGTTAAACCGAAGGCAGGAAGCGGGACGCTCATCCTGCCTTTTTTCGCAAACACAAAAGGCGCATCCCCTTCCTCTGCAAGGGCCACGAGCATCGTTGTGACCGCATAGAGGGAAGCTACCATGGTAGAAAACCCGGCAATGATCAAAATCGAGTTGAATATATGGGGCACCCAGGGAAGATCATACTGTTTCAGTGCGGTAAGGAATGGACTTTCATCGGCCGTGACCTTGCTCACAGGCACAAGCTTCAGAACAAAATAAAACGAAAGAAGATAAAGAACCGTGAGAACCAAAAGCATGATATTGCCTGATTTCGGTGCATCATGTGGATCTTTCAGTTCCCTTGCCATCAGTCCCATCACCTCAATCCCACCGAAGCCGTAAAACGCAAACAAAAGCGCAAGCCATAATCCTTTGCCCCCCTTTGGAAACCATTCGGTCACAGGGGACGTGATTCCGCCGGCAGACCCTTCCCCAAGCAAGCCGAAGAGGCCGGCAATGGCGATGATGACGAACATCACAATCGCAGACAGCTTCATCATCCCAAACAGATTCTCCATCTGTTCCACTTTCTGAACGCCCATCAGGATGATCAACAATCCAAGGCAGGCAAAGCCGGCAGTGAAAACCCAGAGGGGAATCCCTGGATACCAGAATCGTGCAAAGAGCCCGAGGGCGGTCAACTGGCTTCCCATGATCAGCATTTCTGCAGACCAATACACCCACCCGGTACAAAATCCGGCCCATCTTCCATAGGCATTCTTTGAATAAGTGCGGAACGAGCCTTTTTCAGGATGATCTGCTGTCATTTTGGCCAGTGCCTGGAATACCATCCATGTACCGATACCGGCCACTAAATAGGCAATCATGACCGGGGATCCTGCCCGCTGGATCGGGATGGCGGAACCGAGGAAATAGCCTGTCCCGATGATGCAGCCCACACCGATGAAGGAAAGCTTCCACCATGTAAGATTTGTTTCGTTTGTACATTTGCTCATCATTTTCACCTGACCTTTTCCCTCCATAGTCTTGCGCGGCAACCGGCGAATTATGTGAAGGTTGATGGATTGATTACGATAGGAAAGGAGAAAGTAATGGGGAGAGAATACAAGGAGGCTTTCCGATGGTGAAAATCAATCCGAACTGCTGGAGTGAACACGGGGAATTAAAGACGGTACTCGTCTGCTCCCCCTCTTCAAATGATATCCCCGATCAGCGGACCGCAGATTATGTAGGCTGGGAAAAGCCTGTGAAACAGGAAAAAGCGAAGGAAAATCATGAAGAAATGAAAAAGGCGATGAAAGATGCAGGCGTGGAAGTGATCGATTATGCCGATTTCCTTCAAGGGGAAGAGGCAGAGTTGAGCACACAGCTGATCAACCGGGTATTTGTCAGGGATCTGGCCTGCGTCTATGGCAATAAGGTGATACCGGGAGAGGCCGGGATCACGATGAGGGCGCCGGAATATATTCAAAGCCATGAACTGTTTCAAAGCTGGTTTAAAGAAGATACGTTTTCCATCAGGAACAACAATTCATTGAAAGCGTTGGAGAATGGGGATGTATTCATTCTGAGCAGAGATGTGGTCTTCATCAATACAGGCCTCAGGACCAGTATAGAAAGCGTGGAGAAATTAAAAAAGAGCATATTCGAGGCTGGATTTTCCGAGATCGGCATCATCGATCTGCCCCGGACAGGCGAAACGATGCACCTGGACATGAACTGCAATGTAGCCGGGCCGGAGCTTCTGATCGCAAAGAGCTATATGAGACTGTTCCCTGTACAGGTCATCACTGAAAGTGGGGGAAGATACACGATGATGGAAGAATTCATCCGCCGACACGGCTTCGACCTGCTATGGACGGATAAAATCAAGCATACGGTCGCTGACATCAACTTCCTGAACATTGATCCGGAAACCCTTCTGATCAGTACGAAAGCGAATAAAAATATCTTGAATGACCATCCGAAGTTGAAAGGGAAGAAGTTGATCGAAGTCAATGTGAATGAACTTGAGAAGGGCGGGGGAGGAATCAGGTGCATGACGCTCCCCTTTGTGCGGCAGTCCTAAGCTGTTGCCACGCGTTGCACTGCTGGAAAATCAAAAAATCCGTACACATTCATTGAAGAGATTCGAATGTGTACGGATTTTTTGATTTTAGACAACATTCACCATCATTTCCTGGGAAAAGCTGCTGAATGCTGTCGGTTGATATCAAGTTGTAGCCTGGACCATCTGGAAGTCACATACTTTATTTCGTCCGGTCCGTTTAGCTAGGTAGAGCGCTTTATCTGCTTGCTCAAATATCTCTTCATTTTCAGGTGCAACCGTATCAGGGAAGGTTGAAACACCAATCGATACGGTGATATGAAGTACTTCCTGAGAATGGATAGGGAATTCATGCCCCTCCACGGCTTTCCTGATTCTTTCTGCAATCACCATGGCATGTTTATGTGGACAATCGAGCAGCAGGATACTGAATTCCTCCCCACCGTTTCTTGATACGATATCAAATGTCCTGGAGT
The DNA here is from genome assembly GCF_011398925.1 of Bacillus sp. KH172YL63. Lineage (NCBI taxonomy): Bacteria > Bacillati > Bacillota > Bacilli > Caryophanales > Bacillaceae > Bacillus > Bacillus sp. KH172YL63. Next base: position 3,637,181 of record NZ_AP022842.1, on the reverse strand, counting down.
GGAGGGGAAGTACTTTGCCGAGCTCCTTCAATACGTCATCGCCGGCTTGGTGACCGTACGTATCATTTACCGACTTAAAGTTATCTATATCGATCAAGAGGAAGGAGAGTTTTTCCTGTCTTTCCTTCGCATCCTTTAACGCCTGATTATAGCTGACGTCGAACTGTCGCACGTTGTTAAGGCTCGTCAGGAAATCTTTTGTCGCGCTTTGTTTCAGCATTTGATATTGCTCATTTGAGCGCTTGATCTGTTCTGCTATGGAGTAGAAGATAAACCCTGCAATGATGGAAGTCGCTGCATGAAAAGGGATGATCATCATTGTGACGCTCAGTCCGACATTGATCCATAGAGCAAAAAATATGATGATCAGGCTGACAATGTTCATACTTTGCATCCTGTAGAGGTTCTGAAACGAAAGCTTTGTCATGAAGCTTGTCAGAATGCCGATCAACAGCATTCCTACCCCGGCAACGATTGCCTGAGGCGTTACGCCAAACATGATTATCCGCCCTGCAGAGATGATGATGGCTGAAATCAGGGCCGGGATCCATCCAATGTAAATGGCCGATGCGACAGTTGCCAGATGCCTTAAATCAACGATCGTATTGTCGTTCAAAGGGATGGAGAAGTTCATGATGATAAGCCCAAGCACACCCGAGAACATTCCCATTAATAAAGAGAGGGGAACGGGGATCTTGCGGTGATTCCTCATGATGATACCAGCGAAATAAAGGAATGTGATGAAAATACACACATTTATGAATAAAGGCTCCAACATGAACATCCCTCCTTCATAAAGGATCGGCAGTGTGACATTGTACCTATATTTATTATATCGGTTAAATGGAAGTTTTGGTTAGGTTTTATGAAAGAATTTTCAAAATATTAGTCAGGAGACAAAAAAGCCGTCCCGTAAAGGACGACTTTTATCTGGATGATACGTTTGTTTTAATACACTCCAACAGCATCCCAAGCTGATTTTACGGAGTTATATGTCGCACTGCCGCTGCCGTAAAGATCTGCGGCTGATTGAAGAAGGGCTGCACGGGCATAGCTGAAGTTACTTGTCGGAGTTAAGTAAACAGTCAGTGCACGGTAGTAAATTTTTTCGGCTTTTGCTTTACCAATGCTTGAGATCGTATTATAAGCCGCTTTGTTCGGGATACCTGAATTCGTATGAACGCCTCCGTTATCGGAAGTGGTGTTCACATAGTTACTCATATGGGCAGGCTGTCCATATTGAGTAGGGTTGGAAAGACTGCGAAGCGCATCTCCGGAAACGCCTGGCGTATAAATATCTTCACCTAATAAATAATCTGTCGGATCAAGGAAGTATCCGAATACATCTGAGAATGATTCATTCAATGCCCCGGATTGATTTTGGTACTGTAATCCAGCCGTACGCTCTGTAACAGCATGAGTCAATTCATGAGCGACAACGTCCAATGCGCCTGAAAGGGAAGTGAAAGTAGTACCGTCCCCGTCACCATAAACCATCTGTGAACCATTCCAGAACGCGTTGTTGTAATTCGATCCGTAGTGGACGGTCGAACGGATCGTTGCACCGTTATTGTCATAACTGTTGCGGTTATGCGTGTTTTTATAGTAGTCATACACTTGACCGGCATATGCATGTGCGTCTACTTCAGCCGCTTGGGAATAAGCAGTCCATGCGTTGTTGCTGTCAACGGTATAGCTGCCAGGCAGGCTCGAACCATTTTGAGCGGTACGGGTTTCGATGACGCCATTCATTGGTTTCGTCACATCATATAAGTAATAAGTACCGTTTGAATAATAAGTATTAAGATCTTTATAGTCATCTAAAACCCCATAACCGTAACCGGTAGTCGCTCCCTCAGTGACCGCATTATAAGATTCCAGGATAGAACCGTCCTTCGCATCTACGTAAATTTGCCAGTTGGCACCATAAGGTTCGATGAATTGAAGCTGCACTTTATAAGCAAGTGAGAACTTTCCATCTTTTTGGTGGACCACGAGTTCATTCTTTTCCGTCGTGCTTTCTACCTTGCTGTCTTTAGGGGCATCGATGGCATGGTCATCATGAGAACCTGCCACTGTATCTGCCTTCGATACACCGATATGCTTCCACGCCAGATCCGTGGCTGACTTTTGATTGATTTTTGATTTTGTCTTCGTTACTTTTTTGGAAGCTTCTTTATAAAGTTGACCGGTCGTAGCCGTCACTTCATTCTGCTTATTGGTATGAACGATGAAGATGGCACCGTCAACAGGCACGCCGTTGACCGATTGGGTGAACTTGTAGTGGGACATCCCCAGGTCATCCGTCGTCTTTTCAAGTAATGTCAACTCAGAATGAGGATCGACAGCGAAAAGCTCTTTATTGTCTTTCAGGAATTGTTTGACGTCTTTATCGTTCTTTACAAAACCTTTTGATAGTTTGCCAGATAAGAAGCTAGGTCCTTTTTTATCTATATTCATGACCTTTTGATGGATGTCCATTTTCGAAGTGATTGAATCAGAAGACTGAGCAAATGCGGATGCACCCGTAAATGAGGCGCTGAATACGAGAGAAGTACCTAGTGCTAAACTGACTAATTTCTTTTTCGACATAATTACAATTTCCCCTTTTGATCTTAGATTTTTGGAAATAGCTATTTCTTTTGGCCCCGGCGGCTAATTAGTAGTCTAGTAAAAAAAAGATAGTTTGACAATGAAAATTATGGAAATTATCAGTAAATTTGAAATATTTAGTGTATATGAATTTCCGTATGAAACAATCTGAACGGGAATATCTGCAATTTCCTGCCCCTTTTGTTGAAAATTATTTTTCTAGGCATATTTTACTTGGGGATTTGTGGAGGGGAAAGCATGGTGACGGGGAGGTTTCAGGATACACCTTCATTACTATACAATCTGCAAGGCATGACTAATTTTCTTTAAAGGTAAAAAGAAAAAGACTTGCAAACAGATGGCAAGTCCTTGGTAACCTCATATCCGATTGTGACGCAAATAATCCAGGCTCATCCTGACGCTTTCAAGCGGAGGGATTCTTGACTCATCCTGTTCAACAATCCACCACGCTACATCACTGTGCAGCCCATATTCAAGGACCGGGGCAAGATCGACACCGCCGGCACCAAGCTCTGCAAAATATTTCTCCCCGTCTGTCGTCATATCTTTCAGATGGACAAGGGGTGTCCGTCCCTGATATCGTTTCAGCCATTCGACGGGATTTTCGCCGGCATATGTCAGCCAATAAATATCAAATTCCGCTTTGACCCAATGGGGATTGGTTTCTGAAAGAATCGTATCGAGAGCAGTTTTCCCGTTTGACAAGGTGGTCAGTTCAAATTCGTGGTTATGGTAACAAAGCGTGATTCCTTCTTGAAAGCACTTTTCTCCAACTTTGTTCAAATCATCAATCAATTGATGATAATCGGCTTCCGACCGTTCCTCCGGTGAAAGATACGGACAGACAATATAACTGCTTCCAAGCGCAAGCGTTTCATGGATCACTTTATCAACATCTCTTCTTAAGTCGGCTAACGGTATATGACTCGAAGCGGCCACAAGTCCTACAGAGTCAAGCGTTTTCTTGAGCTGTTCAGGCGTCAATCCCCCGTAGCCTGCGAGCTCCACCCCGTCATATCCAAGCTCCGCTACTTTATGAAGTGTAGCTGTAAAGTCCCTTTCATTCCGAAGCGTATACATTTGTAAAGCCATTGGAATATGCTCCATCCAAACCACTCCTATCCTTTTGACATGTTTTCATTGATTTGAGAAAGAACGCTTTTGTATACTTCTAAGTCCTCCTCGGAGATCCCTTCAAGTATCGTATTTTCATATAATTCTTCAATAAAAGGGGATAATTCTTTATTTGCCCTCGAGCCTTTATCTGTGATGGAAATCAGGAATGACCGCCTGTCTTCCTGATTTTTTTGTTTCAAAATCAATTCTTTCCTCTCTAAAATGTCGAGGATTCTTGTCAGGGTAGGCTGATCTTTTTCTGACTTTAGCGCCAGCTGTTTTTGGCTGATGCCATCTTGTTCCGAGAGTCTCCGAAGGACTGTCCATTGTTCCGGCGTCACGTCAAAATCCTTCATATGAAGCGTGAGGAAACGGATGATATTTTTTACGGTATGACTTGTGTACAACCCGATGGATTCATCACGTGACATTTTCATCATTTATCACCTGCTTCATTCTTTTTCTTTATCATACATGAAATTGAGTGTGAGTTGAGCGTATAAAACAAATTCTTGTCATAACAATTAGATTTACATATATACATGTTATAGATATAATTAGCATAACAACTAATTTTAGAAAGAAGGGTTTTATGGACTCCTCGAAACAATCAGCGATATGGACACGTCCATTTTTTATGGCGCTGGTGAATAATTTCTTTATCTTTTTCGTGTTTTATTCGTTATTGACAGTGCTGCCCCTTTATATCATCGATGAACTGGGAGGGACGGAAGGCGAGGCAGGATTGGCGACCACGATTTTCTTATTGTCGGCCATACTTGTCCGGCCGTTTTCGGGGAGGATCATGGAACAGGTGGGGAAGAAGAAGACCTTGATCATGAGTGTGATGATGTTTGGGGCTTCGTCATTCCTTTACTACTGGATTCATGACTTTTATCTGTTGATGGGGCTGCGCTTTTTCCATGGCATTTGGTTCAGTATTGTCACGACAGTACTTGTTGCCATTGCGGCAGATATGATCCCCGCTTCCAGAAAAGGAGAAGGGCTGGGGTATTTCGCCATGTCGATGAACCTGGCCGTCGTCGCAGGCCCGTTCCTGTCACTGTATCTCATCCGCTGGATCCCGTATACAACGCTCTTCATGGGTCTTGCAATGGTCATCGTCATTGGCTTATTGTGTTCATTCGGCATTGTGGTGAATGAAGAGGCGGCAGTGAATCATTCAAGGCCGATTTCTTTAAAAGATTTGTTTGAGAAAAAAGCGGTGCCGATTGCCACGGTGGGATTTCTCACATCGTTTGCTTATTCAGGCATCATGTCGTTTATTTCCGTATATGCGAAATCCATCGGTTTATTTGAATGGGTCAGCGTGTTCTTCGTCGTCTTCGCAGCGGCCATGCTGCTATCAAGGCCGTATACAGGACGTCGGTTCGACAGCTCAGGTCCGGACGCGGTCATCTATCCGTCTCTCTTTATATTCGCCGCCGGGCTGATACTGCTCAGCGCCACTGGTTCCCTGGTTGTCTTAATCATCGCCGGGACACTCATCGGCTTAGGATACGGTGCCCTGCTACCGAGCTTTCAGACGATGGCGATCCAGGCATCACCAAAGGGAAGGACCGGTCATGCAACGGCAACATTCTTTATTTTCTATGATTTTGGGATTGGAGCAGGTTCCTTCTTATTAGGTCTTCTTTCCGACCGCTTTGGCTTTCCTGCATTGTACCTCTTGTGCAGTGGAGTGGTCTTTGTGACGCTGATCGTTTATAAAGCAGTCAGGAACCACCGCAGCCTTCCTTCAAAAAAGTTGGACCAAAAAGCATCTCTCATGTGAGGGATGCTTTTTTAAGAGTTTAATTGAGAATAACTATCAATTAAATGTTGACAAAGGAGAATAAAGTTTGTAATGTTAAATTTATAATGAGAATGATAATTATTATCAATTGAATTGGTATGGAGGTTTATCGTGAGTAATAAGATCGTGATGATTTATGCAAGTATGAGTGGAAATACAGAAGAAATGGCCACGGCCATTGAGAACGGTATCAGGGAAACCGGTGCCGAAATAGATGTGATGGATGTGAATGACTGCCCGGATCCAGCCGTCCTTGAGAATTATGCCGGCATTCTGCTCGGTGCGTACACTTGGGGGGACGGAGAACTGCCGTATGAGTTTGAAGAATTTTATGACGACATGGATAAAGTGGATCTGGCCGCCAAGGCAGCGGCAAGTTTCGGGTCTTGTGACTCATTCTATCCCAAATACGGGGCAGCAGTGGATCTGTTGAATGAGAAGCTCACTGAAAGAGGGGCACGCTTGATCCATGAAGGCCTGAAAGTGGAATTGACCCCGGAGGATGACGATGTGGAATCCTGCAAAGAATTTGGCAGAAGATTTGCAAATGAGCTGTTGTTCAGTAAACAGAATAAATGAAAGGAGCCTGGCACATGAACTATTCGCTTTCAATCAAAACATTGTCTGACGTACATTTGAAAGAATTCATCAACTGCCCCCATAAATTTTATTACCACTACATACAGCGGGAAGAAGCGAGGGAAGTTGAATGGAAAAAGGTGATGCAGTTCATTGTGAACCAGGTTGTGAAAGATTTCTTTCTGATGCCAGCCAAGATGAGAACACCCTTCAATGCCCTTGAAATCATTCAAAAACACCTAGGTTCATTGAAAACAACGTTCTTCGATTCCAAAATTCAGTATTATTTAGCTGTGGCAAAGGTGACCGATTACTTGATGCAGGATCTTACACAAAACTATGGAAGCCTGCCGCCGCTTTTCGTGAATGAAAAGTTCCGCCAATATTTTGAAGAGCTCGAAACCCACCTATCCCTCACAATTGAAGTAGCAGAGTGGGAAAAGGATTCGTTCACAGTCACCAAATACCTTGTCGATTCGAACCCGGAAATGATCACACTGTATTATTATTTGACGGTGGTTTTCTGCGGGAGATCGTTCGGAAAGCTGCCAGCTGCTGTCCGTATCGTCTCGCTGTTAAGCGGCGAAGAATTCGTTCATTCCCCAACCCAATCTGAGATGGAAAAAGGCCTACTCTACATCGAAACACTTAAAGACAAACTGTTTGGACCTCTCACCTCAAGCACCAAGCCGAACGGGGAAGTATGTACAAGCTGTCCCTTCAAAGACATCTGCGCAAGCGATTGGGTGGGCGAGATCAATCCGATTAAACATTAGGGGGACGGACCTCTAAAAAATTGAAAAGGCAAGAATGCTGACCTCGCAGCATTCTTGCTTTTTTTCATTTTGGCTGGAAAGGGACCGATTGTTTATCGAACGATATCCGGGACACCTTCTTTTCGTTATTGAATAGTAAGTAATGGGCGATCGCAATTTTTTCTTCCACATACTCAAGTGAAAACGTCCCAGATGGATCGGCCAGATTTCCGATGGCACGGGATAAGTTGTCAATGACATGCTTTAGATGATCCGTCTCTTTCAATTCGGTTTCAGTATTCATTTGATCCATGATTTCAAAGGCCAGATTCTGAACGTGGTACAAACGTCTTTGTTCCATGATAGAGGCTCTCCCTTCATATCAAACATTCTCTTTGATTATATGGGGGCGCACCCGGAAATATGAAAACCACTCTTTCAATTCAGGTATGAATCGTGCTCGAAACGTACACGCTAAAGATTATAAGGGAGGTGTTTAAACATGGCTCAAGACGTGATGTGTGAAGTGAGAAACTGTAAATATAACCGTGAAGGCAAGATGTGCTCTGCTGACCAAATCTTCGTTGTCAGTCACAAAGGGGACAAAGCCCACAATAGTGAAGAAACCGACTGTAAAACTTTTGAACCGGGTATGTAAGCAATCAGAAGGCAACCATAGGCGTGGTTGTCTTCTTTAATGTATAGTATTGATAATAATTCTCATTATTATACAGGGGATATGTTTGTGGCGGGATGGGGATGGTGGCCTGGGGGCGAGGATGGTGTGAGGGAAGCGTTCGCCGATAAAATAGAGATATCGCCGTTATATTTGGGATTTCGCCGATAAAACCAAAATTTCGCCGTTATATCCAGAATATCGCCGTTAAATGAAATATTTCGCCGATAAAAAAATTTGAGGTCTTTCTAAATAGATATTTTTCTCTAACAGATCACATCTGAAGTGAAATATCGTCTTCAAATCCCCAAATCGTAAAAAAATCGATTAATTATACACCGGAATCCCCTGCATCTCACCCCAACCCAAAAAGAGGGACGGACCTCCAATGGAGGTCCGTCCCTCACCGCTTTACCAAGTAAAAGGAGCCGATCTTCCTCCACCTTGGAGGAAGATCGGCTCTTTTTTTGATTAGTAGTATGGGTAGGGATAGGGCGGGTAGCCGTAGTAAGGCGGTGGATAACCGTATCCGTAGCCATATCCATACGGACTGAGCAGGCTGGCGCCGATCAGGCCTCCGGCAAGGCCGCCGAGGAACGGAAAGCCGAATCCAAATGGCCTTCTGCCAAATCCTCCGTATCCAAATCCGGGTCTGCCGAATCCAGGCCTGCCGACCGGGCGGCGGACATCATACATATTTATAAACGAATCATGGTGAACAGGTTGAAAATCATTCATAGCCAAATCCTCCTCTCTCTCTATGGTTATGAGTATTCGATACAAGGAGGAATGGTATGGGCACTTGCCCAGTTCTCATGATTTTTAAAAATGGTCCCCTGTCACATTTCAAAAGGTGCAATCAGGCTGGGCAGCTGTATAAAGTTGCCCTACAAACCCGTCACACTGAGTATGTAAAACAACCTTACGTCATGGAGGCTTCCGTTTGGACAAGGGCAGAGATGATCGCCCCGATCGCCTGGATCCAGCTTCCGACCACATCAAGTTTACCGCTGTCTTTCCCGTTTAATTCCAGAATTCCTGAAATGGCTTGAAGGGAGTTTCCGATGATCTGGAGGAGGTTCCCGTAAATTGAAAACAGTTCTTCCGTCGTATGTTCTTTACTGAAAGATTCACCAAGGGCTGCGCCCCCACCCAATGCCTGCATGAGGTTCCCCTTGATATTCAGCTCCTGCTTCACGATTACATTGAAATCGATGAGAAGTCCTGCGATGACGGTGGAATTCCCGATGGCCTGAATTTGATTTCCCGCTTTCGTTAAAGAGAATCCGTCAATGGCATCTGCCTGTAAGGCATTTCCGGTTCCCTGCATTTCATTTCCTATGAGTGAGAACGCCTCAAGAGTATCCTCGGGAATCCTCTTGATCGGGGTGCTGCCGATCGCGGCGAGGACGGTCCCGATGGCGGCCACCCAGGCTCCGAATGTGGCTTTCTGCTTATTGCTCATAGTATAATCGCCTACTTTGATGGTCTTAGATATTGTATACAACTAGGCGATTGTATGTTCATCTCCACCATTTTGAATCAGGGAGGGAGCCTTCCTTCAATAGAAAGGTTTCCCCGATACGAGGCGTTGCCACAGGGACTCCGATTTCCTCCGCCTTTTTCGTCACCCGCTCGACCGGGTCTGTCCAGGCATGGAAGGATAATGTGAATGCACCCCAATGTATCGGGAGGAGCCACTTGCCCTGTACGTCCCGGTGGGCCTGGACCGTTTCTTCAGGGGTCATATGAATCGGGGCCCACCGTGGGTCATATTGACCGCACTCCATCATGGTCAGATCAAAGGGACCGTACTTACGGCCGATTTTTTCGAAATGGGGGCCATACCCGCTGTCCCCGCTAAAGAAAATGGAAGTGGAAGGACCGATGATGCACCACGAACACCATAAAGAAGCATTGCGGTCATTCAGGCTCCTGCCGGAAAAATGCCTGGCAGGGGTACAAACCAAAGTAAGACCGCTCCATTCAAGCTCATCCCACCAGTCAAGTTCCGTGATATGCCCCCGATCGATGCCCCAATGTTCCAGATGGCTGCCGACTCCGATCGGGACGAAAAATTGCTGTACCTTCCCCCGGAGTTTCTGGATCGTAGAGTAGTCAAGATGATCATAATGGTCATGTGAAAAAATTACGGCATCAATATCAGGCAGATCATCCATGCTGAACGGAAGCTCTTTGCTGTAACGCTTTCCGCCTAACCATGGAAGCGGCGAAGGGGAAGGACCGAACATGGGATCAAGCAACAGCCTTTTATCTTCCAATTCAATCATAGATGCTGAATGGCCGAACCAGGTCACATTCGGGACAGGATGGGGGTGGCGGAGGGATGGGAAATCCACTCTCGGCAGATCGCCAGGCGGCTTTCTGCCCGGATCTCTCTTAATCAGGTCCCGGACCATGGAAACGGTGCCCGAAAAGCTTGTATCCATGGAAGTGGGAAGCTCGTTTTGAAACACCCCTTCTGACTGCCGGGGAGACAAATGAACCCTTTCCCTGGAAGCTTTCTTTCCAAGTGGGGGGCGGATGACAATCCAGCCTGTGACAACGATGATAAGCAGGATAAACAGAGAAATGATCATGGGATACTCCTTTTTGTACAATTTCCTTTACTATCTCAGATTGAGAGGAAGCTGTCCAAGATGAATGCCATCTACATTTAAGAATTAATTAAGAATTCCGTTATGAATCGATAAGGTTTGTTTTTTATACTGACGTTAATCGCTATAAAGGAGGAATAAAGATTATGAAAAAATGGTTGTTGGGTTTACTTGCAGTAGGTGTATTAGGCATGGGATGGTGGCTTGTTTCCCCGTTATTCATGGATGAAATGGGCCATGATGAGTCTGTGATGTCCGATCATGGAGACATGGACGGGGAAGATGCTATGATGGAAGATTCCATGGAAGAAAGCAGTGACGGCATGAAAGAAGACGATGGGAAGATGGACGATTCTATGAAAGAACACGATATGATGGAAGGAGCCGATTCATCTTCGTCAGATGACATGACAAAGGATACAATGGAAGCAGAAGCTTTAAATGGTACATTCAAAGGAGCGGATGCTGATCATGAAGCAAAAGGAAAAGTGATGGTGTCGGCACAGAATGTCCAGTTGGAAGATTTTGAAGTGACAGATGGACCTGATCTTTACGTTTACTTAGTGAAGGAAGGACAAGATACTAAAGACGGCGTGTCCCTTGGAAAATTAAAACAAAACATGGGCAGTCAAAGCTATGAAATTCCTGAAGGTGCCTCTGCTGCTGCCGGGATGGAAATCGTGATATGGTGTAAGAAATTCAACGAAGATTTTGGAAGGGCCAAATTAGGTTCAGAGATGTAAAGGAGCGTTCACATGGCAAACAAAGTGCTGTTGGTAGATGATGAAGAAAATATTGTAGATGTATGTTCCCGGTATCTGGTGCGGGAAGGCTATGAAGTGAGTACCGCCTCCAATGGGAGAGAAGCGATCGAGCTTTATGAAGCCTTTCGTCCGGACATTGTGGTACTCGATATCATGATGCCTGAAATCGATGGATGGCAGGTGGCTGAAAAGATACGGGAAAATCATGATACGCCCATCATCATGCTGACGGCACTTGGACAGGAGAAGGACCGGATTTACGGGCTCACGATAGGAGCGGATGATTATGTCACGAAACCGTTCAGCCCCCGTGAGTTGCTGCTGCGAGTGAAAAATGTGCTGCGAAGGACTTATTCTTCCCCGGCAAAAGCCGAGGAAGAAGAGGTCCTTTCATGGCAGGGTCTTATGATCGACCGGTCCAAGCGGAAGGTGACCGCAGGCGGCAAGGACGTGGACATGACGGTGAAAGAGTTTGAGCTGTTATCCCTTCTTGCCCAACACCCTTCCCAGGTATTCTCCAAATCCCAACTGATTGAAAAACTGTGGGGATACGAATATTTAGGGGATGCCAATACCATCAATGTACATATACGGAGATTGAGGGAAAAGATCGAGGATGATCCATCCGAGCCTCGATGGATCAAGACCGTTTGGGGAATCGGATATAAATTCGAAGGGAAACGATCATATGAAGATTAGGACACTGCTCATCTTGGCCAATACCATCTCGCTTGTCGTGATTCTCGTCTTTCTGACCATTTCTTATGTGCAGATGTTCCTTTCAACAGATATCATCATCCTCCTTTCGCTGATCACGATGGGGGCGGGGATCCTGTCCTTCGCCGTTAATTTGATGATCACTTCCCCGCTGCTGACCTCTGTGAAGCAGATGAGCAAGGAAGCGGAAAGGATGGCTGGCGGTGATTTCGATGTGAAGGTGACAGAGGCAGGACCTAAGGAAATTAAGGAGCTGGCTGCCAATTTCAATCATATGTCCTCCAGGATCGAGGGGATGTTCGAGGAATTAAAGGAGTCGGAAAAGTTCAAAAGTGAACTGATTGCGAATGTATCCCATGATTTGAGGACCCCTTTATCGTCGATTCATTCGTTCGTGGCGGCTTTGAATGATGAAATCATCGAAGACCGGGAAACACGGAAACGGTATTATGAAACGATACTGACGGAAACGGAAAAATTAAGTGACCTGATTGAAGAGGTGTTGGCGTTCTCCCAGCTTGAAAATCGAAAGCTCCCATGGAACCCTGAATTCACCCCGATGGATCAGCTTCTCGTTGAAACGATGCAGCAATTCGAGCGGAGTTTCGAAGAAAAAGAGATGGAGGTACATGTGGAATACGATGAAACACTTCCCCATGTCCCCCTCATGCCGGTACAAGTCAAAAGAGTGATGACAAATCTGATTCAAAATGCCCTATCCTTCTCACCGGACGGTACGAACCTTGTCATCTCTGCAGTGAAAAGGGAGGGGGCAATGGAGTTTTCTGTGACGGATCATGGAAAGGGCATCCATCTTGACGAGCAGGATTCAATCTTTGAACGATTCTACCGTGTTGAAAAATCACGGAACAAAGCAGGTGGAGGATCCGGACTCGGACTCTCCATAAGTAAGGAAATCATACAGCTTCACGGCGGGGAAATCGGTGTGGAAAGTGACGGCAAGACTGGAAGCACCTTCTGGTTTCGACTGCCTTTAGAGAACAACAAGGAGGAGAGAGGATGAAAAAAGTGATGATCGGTATCGGACTTTTATTTATCGTGGGTCTTGCCGCTTTTTTCGGACCGAAGTTATATGCAAGCCTGACCCAGAAGTCATTGGGGAGCGAAGCGGTGAACACGGATATGCTCGATGAAGAACATGCCGTCGCCACGTTTGCAGGAGGCTGCTTCTGGTGCATGGAGCCACCGTTTGAAAAACTGGACGGAGTATATGCGGTCGTATCAGGCTACACAGGCGGGGATGAAAAAAATCCGACTTATGATGAAGTATCTTCGAAACAGACGGGACACGTGGAAGCTGTCCAGGTGGAATACAACCCCGAAGTGATCACTTATGAGCAGTTATTGCAAGTGTTTTGGAGACAAATCGACCCGACCGATGCAGGCGGACAATTTGTCGACCGGGGTCCACAGTATGTGAGCGGGATCTTCTATCATGACGAACAGCAGAAGAAGCTTGCCGAGGCGTCCAAACAGGAACTAGCGGACTCAGGCCGCTTTGATGAAGAAATCGTGACGGAAATCAAACCGGCTAAAACGTTTTACAAAGCAGAAGATTATCACCAGGATTATTACAAAAAAAATAAATTGAGTTACAAGTTTTATCGAAACAACTCAGGCAGGGATGACTTTCTCGATGAAGCCTGGGGAGAGGATCGGCATATCAAGCTTGAAACCAATTCCCTCTATCCAACCTTTACGGATGAGGAGTTAAAAGAAAAGCTGACAGACATCCAATACAAGGTCACACAGGAAGATGGTACGGAGGAAGCTTTTAACAACGCGTACTGGGATAATAAAGATGAAGGTATTTATGTGGATGTTGTGTCAGGGGAACCGCTGTTCAGCTCGAAGGATAAATACAAAAGTGGAACAGGATGGCCGAGTTTCACAAAGCCGCTTGTGGAAGAGAATATTGTAGAACTGGAAGATCGAGGCTTGTTCATGGTGCGGACGGAAGTGAGGAGCAGGCACGCAGACTCCCATCTCGGTCATGTGTTCAAGGACGGGCCGAAGCCAACCGGCTTACGCTATTGCATGAACTCTGCAGCCCTTCGTTTCGTACCGAAAGATAAGCTCGAAGAAGAGGGGTATGGCAAGTTTCTGGATCAGTTTGAAAGTGATGGGGAGGGAGCTTCATGAATTCAGCAACCCAATATCAGGTTTCCGCAGTCGAAGAACTGCCGGCGAAACTCATGACATACGGGAAGAAGGATATCATCTTTCAACCATATTCTTTCGGGAAGAATCTTTATATGATCGAATCCGGGAAAATCAAGCTTTTTAAAAACAGTGATGACGGCCGGAGCACCATCCTTGCTGTCCTTGGGGAAGGAGACTTCTTCAGTAATATTGAACGCTTCAGCCTTGATGATGAAGGGGTGTTTGCGCAGGCGATCGAACCGACTAACGTGCGCGTCCTCTCACAAAAACAGGTCGACAGCTTGCATGTCACCCATCCAGCGGTGCTCACTGAACTTTATTTGGTTCTCCACAGGCATATGAAGGAGAGAAACATGTTCCTCGAGCGGATCATGTACGTGCCTGTGAAAGAAAGAATCCTCCACCTCATGTCTTTTTTGATGAAAAGCTTTGGAGAAAGTGAAGGAAAGCTGATCAAAATCCATGTCCCCCTTACCCACCAAGACATCGCAAGCTTCATCGGATCGACCCGGGAAACGGTCACCTCACTTACGAAAGAACTGATCACAGAAGGAACCCTCAAAAAAATCGATAAGCATTATCATATGTTATTAGAGGCTGGTTCATAACGATGCCTTCCCTCTAAAAAATACGAAGAACTACTATAAAATGCACCTCATTTTGTCCCGCTGTTGATTTCCGTACAAGGCTTCGCTTTCCTCGGGCGGCGGTGGGTTTTCGTCAAAAAATCCGAACGAAGTAGATGTTGATAAATCTTCGTTCGGATTTTTTATTGGCGGGGATCCTTTTGTCCCAACCTCTATTTTCACCTGTCTAACTTTACAATCTCTGCATCCGGATTTGGTCGTTTCAAGATGAGGTCGCGGAGTATTTGGGAACCGAGCATGCTGTAGACGGTTCCGTTACCTCCATAGCCCAGCAGGTAATAGATATTCTCTTTTTCCGGATGCTTGCCGATGAAGGGAAGGTTATCCACCGATTCCCCGAAGCTTGCCCCCCAGGCGTAGTCCATTTTGATGTCCAGGTCGGGGAAGAGCTTTTGAATAGCTTTTTCGATCCGCTTCCCACGTTTTTTTATTTTCTTTTTACTTTGAGGGGCTTCATGGTGATCCTCATCGAGGCCGCCTGCAATGATCCGGTTGTCTGCGGTTGTGCGCATATAAAGATAAGGTCGCTTGGTTTCCCATATGAGTGCCCGTTCATCCCATTGAGACAAGTCGTCGATCGGCTTGGTGGCGATTGCGTATGAACGGTTGATTTCGGTCCCGATCTTCTTCCCGATCGGCGGTGTTTCATAGCCGGTTGCATGTACGATCTGAGATGCATGGATGATTCCTTCAGGCGTATGGATATTTACCGAATCAGGACATTCTTCAATCTCTACGGCCTCAAGATTTTCGAAGAACGTCGTCTTATTTTCTTCCTGTAAATAATCAAATATCCCCTTTACGAACCGGTATGGATTCACCTCGGCGTCTCCGTGGGTGATCAGGGCGCCGGACTTTGAGAACGGCAGGCGTTCCTTTATGTCTTTTCTCGTCCAGTACTCAACAGGAAACCCGTGAGCCTTCAACGTTTTATATTCTTTTTTCAGTTTCGGGACGTGACGTGGGGTACTGGCGTAATAGATGCTTTTCCTCCTTGAGAATTCAGGTGACAATGTGCACTTCATCGCCACTTGCTCCAGGTTTTCCACAGCCTCCAGACAAAGCTTATAAAATCGCACTGCTTTCTCTTCACCGATTTGATCGATCAGCTCATGGAGCATGATATCGTTCGAAAATTGGAGCAGTCCTGTGTTCGCAGAAGAGCTGCCGGCGGCGATCTTTCTCTTTTCAATGACAGCCACTTTCAATCCGGCTTCTGTCAGGACATAGGCACATAAAATGCCTGACATCCCGCCTCCGATGATGGCGACATCGTAATGATTTTCAAACCGTTCGTTGTTTAATGTAGTTGGCCAGAACAAACTGCCGTTGTGTAATTCCATAAGAGAGCCTCCAATGATTAAGGTAAATGAACATAATGTTCATATTCCATTCCCTAAAATAGCGGGGGTTAAAACCTCATTCGGGACAAAAATATCAAGGGGAGAGAGGGGGATGAAAGTAACTGAAACAGATGATTTCAAAGGAAAGGAAAATCCGGACGATGATTCGATCTGTATGGTTGGAAATCGAATGCGTCCGGATTGATTGGTTCAAACAGCGTACAATGCTTGTTCAGCGGGTGGTGAGTTATGTACAGCGCCCACAGATGTTATTTCTTCGTATAGTTCAAGTCCCAATGAATGCCGTATGGGTCTTTCACCTTTGCATAAACAGCGCCCCAGAACGTGTCTTGCAGTTCCATCACAACCGTCCCTTTTTCGGTTAAACGGCGGTAATAATGCTGGATTTCTTCTTCGCTTTCAAGCTCCAGTACGAGTGAAATGTGATTTCCTGCCGTCGTTTCCTGACCGGGGAAACTGTCTGACATCATGAAGAACAGCTCTCCTTTTTTAAACTGGGCATGCATGATATGTTCTGACATTTCAGGTGGACTGGGGAAATCGGCTTCTCCGAAAGTCATGACGCTGAGGATCTCCCCGTCAAACACATCTTTGTAATACGCCAATGCTTCTTTTGCCTGACCATTGAAACTAAAATAAGGTGTAGCTTGATGCTTCATCATTTCCACTCCAATTCGCTTGTATTTAAGTACTCTTTTATTATAAAACAAAAGTCATGCTAAAAACAAGAACGCTTGTTCGTTTTTTTACTAAGTTACTTCACTACTGTTTTTTCTCCCCCCTGAGCGTTAACAGGGTTGTTTTTAACGAAGCGTAGTTTCCTATTGCGGCATATCCGTAAAAAAAGCCCATGAAAACCCCGGTCGGAAGATGTCCTTTATGGCTGATGAAAATAGAGATGAGGAGCCCGAGAGTGACCGCGATATTCGGGATGAGAAAGGCAGGCGGCTTGAAGAAGAGCTTGATCAGCTGAGTGACTGCCATGATGATGGGGATCGCCATCACAGCATCCCAGAAGTTTGTGTGGATCGTCGGGAAATCCATAAAGCACCTCCAATGGGGTTTTGTCCTTACTATGTCCAGAAGGGGCTGTGATTAGCACATTGTTTTCCTTAAGTGGGCTGTTCCGGCCCCTGACACATTAAAATGGTAATAAAAAAATCCAAACAACCTCCGAAATTCTATATAAGAATTCCGGAAAGCCATTCGGATATGACGTCCATTATTTAAATGATGCATTCCAACGGGCCGCTTTTTCGAGGGCAGCGATATCATGTTGGACTTCTCCCGGTTTGACGCCGGCGCCGATGATGTAATCGGCAAATTCCATATTGACGAATTGGAAAATGTAATCGAACTGCTGTACAAGGGGAAGGGCTTTGATTTTGGCTGAACTTCCACCGGTGATGACGACATATGCTTTCTTCTTCATGAGTTCTTCCTTCAGGTGAAAGCGCTGATCCCTTAGGTACTGACTCCATCGGTCGAAGAAATTCTTCATGGGGCCGCTCATCCCGTACCAATAAAGAGGTGTGGCGAAAAGCAGTACGTCGTGCTCTTCGATTAATCGGACAAGCTGTTCATAATCATCGTCGACCGGTACGAAACCGCCTTCTGCATGCCGTAAGTCCTCGATCGCTTCAATATGCATATCGGCCAGGGAGACGATGGTATGATCGGTCCCTTCTACGATTTTTCTCGCTATATACTCGGAATTGCCGTTTTTTCGCGTACTTCCTAACAGGGTAAGTATTTTCAAGAATTCAACACTCCTCTATAAATCAAATGATCTGTCATAAGCGCTTTGGTCGTCTAAGTGTACCGCACCGGACCGTGTGGGCGCCATATTTTGTCCCGTAGACCCACGCTTTTTTCATTGGATAGGAGTATATCATTGATTGAAGGATGGGAGTTATCTATAATAATCGATACCAACTATCGGAATAAATGATGGAGGATCTCTATGGATGTGAATTATTACTACACCTTTAAAGAAGTGGCCAAATGGGGAAGTTATACAAAGACAGGCGAAGAGCTGGGCTACGCACAATCCAGTGTGACCACTCAAATAAAGAAGCTCGAGGAGCATTACGGGACCAAATTATTTGAAAGGTCGGGCAGGAAGATGCGCTTGACCCAATCAGGTGAAGAGCTGTATTACTATGTGGATCAAATACTCTCCCTGCTGGATGAGGCGGAGGAGAGGCTCTCGAAGGAAAGCAATCTCCGTGGAACGCTCCGGGTCGGGACGGTCGAATCACTTGCTGCCTACTTCATCACCCCATTCATCAAACAGCTGAAAGAACAGCACCCGGAGCTCAAGATCCTGCTTGCATCGGGGCTTTGTCCCAATCTGAAAGAAGGGACACTTGAGGGGAAGTTCGATCTATCCATCCTCATGGACCGTTATGTGGAGCATCCGGAGTTGACGACCATCCCGATCAGGCAGGAACAGCTCGTCATGATCGGATCTCCCGGCCACCGGTTGACGGGCCTTGATGCAATCGAATTGAATGAGCTTGCATCGGAAACACTGATTTTGACTGAAGAAGGCTGCTCGTACAGGGTGCTGCTGGAGCAGGTGCTGAATGAGGGAGGAATTCAGCCTAAATCAGTCATTTCCTTTAGCAGTCTAGAGGCAATCAAGCAGTGTGTGGCTGATGAACTGGGAATTGCAATCCTGCCGGAGATCTCAGTGAAGAAAGAACTTCAAAGCGGGAAGCTTGTGATGCTTCCTTTCAATCATGGGGATGTAAAGGTTTATACTCAAATCATCTATCAAAATAAGAAATGGCTGACTCCTCCGTTGACCCAGTTGATCGCTTCCCTGACATCTTAACTATCAAATATTTTGATGAAAGGGATGAAAAAGGTTCAATATCTCATTGAGCTGACTCTTTGCTAGAATGAAGATATAAAAACAAAATGAGGTGCAGAAATGAATACATTTTTACAATATAATCCTACAAAGCTTTACTTCGGAAGAGGTGAAGTGAAGCAATTATCCACCACTCTCGAAAAAGGTGTGAACGTGTTACTCGTGTACGGGGGAGGGAGCATTAAAAAGAATGGTGTTTATGATGATGTGACGGCCGAATTGAAGAAGATCGACGCAAAGATTTTCGAATTGAGCGGTGTCGAACCCAACCCTCGTCTGACGACTGTACGGAAAGGGGTAGAAATCTGCCGTGAAGAAGGAATCGACTTCATCCTTGCTGCAGGTGGAGGGAGCGTGATCGATTGCACGAAAGCGATCGCGGCCGGTGCCACATATGATGGGGATGCCTGGGATCTTATCACAGGAAAATCGCCGATCACAGAAGCGTTGCCATTTGGAACGGTTCTGACGCTTGCTGCGACCGGCTCTGAAATGAACCCTGTATCCGTGATCACCAATTGGGAAACGAACGATAAGCTTGGCTGGTCGTCACCCCATGTATTTCCGAAGTTATCAATCCTTGATCCATCGTACACATTCTCCGTGCCCCGGGATCAAACGGTCTACGGAATCGTGGACAGCATGTCACACGCACTGGAGCATTACTTCCATCGCACGGAAAACACTCCGATGATTGACGGTTTCATCGAGTCCCTGCTGAGAACCGCGATCGCCACCGGTCCTAAATTGCTGGAAGACATGCAATCCTTCGAGCATCGGGAAACGATGATGTATGTCAGTACGACGGCGTTCAACGGAACGTTATCTAACGGAACAGACGGAGGGGATTGGGCGACGCACCGGATCGAGCATGCGATTTCAGCCGTATATGATATCCCCCACGGCGGGGGTCTTGCGATATTATTCCCGAATTGGCTGGAGCATGTATTGGAAGAAGACCTATCAAGAGTGAAGCAGCTAGCGGTCAATGTCTTCGGCATAGAATCGAAAGGGAAAGAGGATATCGAAGTGGCGCGGGAAGGGGCCAAAGCGCTCCGTGACTTCTGGAATTCCTTAGGTGCGCCTGAACGCCTCGCCGATTATGAAATCGATGACAGCGAATTCGATGCGATCGTTGAGAAAACGTTCATCAAGCCGGGAGTCGGGACGTATAAAGAAATGGACGCTGAAAGCGTAAGGGATATTTTGACGCGTTCACTATAAGAATGGACTATACACGAAAGGCCGAACCGGACATCCGATTCGGCCTTTCATATTATCTCCGGCGGAAGCCTTCCTCCCGAAGGTACAGGGCGGCTTCATCGTATCCGCCAAAGCTGTCCTCAAGGTTATCACCGGCATAAATACTCCAGCGGTCGTCCTCTTCAATGAGCAGGAGGGTGTGACCTTCAGTATCTTTCCAGCGCTCTTCGACTGGAGGTACGGTTTCTTCTTCGGTAGCCAGCAGATCGATGGACGCGCGGATGATGCTTTTCAGCTCTTCCCGGTCAAAGTCACGGATGTTGACGAGCCCTTTTTTGTCGGCTTCATAATCTGGAAGGCTGCCGGTATAAACAAATCCGTTGCCGTTCGGATGCAGATGATACACCACGGTCGTTTTTTCATACAGACTTTCTTCAAAGTGAAAATTCACCCTGTTTAATGAAACATCTTTACGGGATAATTCACTGAACTCTTCGACAATGGATAATTTATCTTCAAATGATAACATTCTATTCCTCTTTTCATTTCACGATTTCCCCATTATAACATAGTGCCCTATTTTCTAAAGGAGATTACAGGTATAATGGGGTACAAAGAGGTGACCCCATGAAAGATTTTACTAGTTTAGGAATTCAAACTAAGTACGTTAATGCATTAAAAGAACAATCAATCACAGAACCGACACCGATCCAGAGCGAAACGATCCCGGCTTTACTCGATGGGAAAGACGTGATCGGACAAGCACAGACAGGAACCGGAAAGACGATGGCGTTTCTCCTGCCGATGCTTGAGAAGATCGATCCGGAGCGGGACGAGATTCAATCCCTGATTGTCACACCTACAAGGGAGCTTGCGATCCAGGTGACGGCTGAATTAAATCAGCTGCTGTCTTCAGCAGAAGATGATATACATGTTCTGGCCGTATACGGAGGCCAGGATGTCGATAAACAGATTAAAAGGCTGAGAAATAAAGCGATCCATATCGTGATCGGGACACCTGGCCGTATCCTTGATCATGTACGCAGGGAAACGGTCGACTTCTCGAACGTATCGTTCCTTGTCCTCGATGAAGCGGATCAAATGCTTCACATCGGTTTCTTCGATGAGGTGGAAACGATCATTCGTGAGACGCCGTTTACCCGTCAGACAGCACTGTTTTCAGCGACGATGTCCAAGGATATACGCAAGATTGGCAAGCGATATATGAAGCAGCCGCTGAATGTGCAGATTCGTGAGAAAGAGAAAATTGTTCAGGAAATCCAACAGGAAATCGTGGAAACGACGGATCGTCAGAAACTGGATGCCCTCAGTCAAACGATCCAGGACGTACAGCCGTTTTTAGGCATCATTTTCTGCCGTACGAAAAGAAGGGTCAGCAAGCTGCTCGGTGACTTGAAAGCGAGGGGCTTTCTGGTCGACGAACTTCACGGTGACTTATCCCAGGCAAAAAGGGAAGCCGTGATGAAGAAGTTCAGGGATGCGAAACTCCAGCTGCTGATCGCAACCGATGTAGCTGCCCGTGGACTTGACGTGGAAGGTGTCACACATGTGTTCAACTACGACATCCCACAGGACCTTGAATCGTATATACACAGAATCGGGCGCACAGGCCGTGCCGGTCATGACGGACTGGCGATCACCTTTGTTGCATTAAAGGACAAGCAGGATCTGGCTGCAATTGAGAAAGGAATCGACCGTACGTTACCCCGCCGTATCGTAGAAGTCCCTCTTTCATCATCTGCACCTGTCAAGAAGGGATCAGAAGAAAGCGCAAAAGACCGCCGGGAAAAACACATCCAGGCAAACAAAGACCGAAAAGCAAAGTCCAGCCGGGGAGGAAGGGCCCGGAGCGGAGAGGAAAGGGAATCCTCCCGTGGCCGCCGCGGCAAAAGCGAAGACAGACCGTCCCGACAGAGTGGTGAAGGCTCATCAAGGGGAAGGCAGTCTAAGCGGAATACCAGCAACAAACCCGGGAAAAGCGGTTCACACCTCCGCAACGGAAATTCAAGATCATCGAATACGGCTAAAAGAGGACGCTGACCAAAAGCAGCATGATGACCATTTGTGTCATCATGCTGCTTTTTTATATTGAATGATGAAGGGAAAGATGAGTTCCAGTGAAAAAGTATATATCAGAATATTCGCAAAATGTAACCGGTATCTGTTAAAATACTCCATATATCACATAAATATTTTATCGGGAAAGGCTGGCGTTACATATGCATGTACCTTTAGTGTTGACGGATTTTTTGGACAGGGCCGTGGAGCAGTACGGTGATAAGGTGGCGATCATCGATGATGAAAAGCGTTTGACTTACAGGCAGTTGTCCGAACGAGTGAACCAGCTGTCTAGGGGAATGAAGGAATGGGGCATTAAGAAAGGGGATAAGGTTGCTTATCTTGCCCCGAATACAACGGAAATGCTCGAGGGCTTCTACGGGTCTCTACGGGGATTGGCCGAGCCGTGTGAAAGCAGGGCATTGAAAGTGAATCTTTATAAGTGAAAATCAAGTGGTTATCCAGCGGGTTTCATTGGAAGAAACGGATATCGCTTCCCTGCTTTATACGAGCGGAACGACAGGAGACCCGAAAGGTGTGCTTCTGTCCCATCGCTCAAATTATTTGCATGCCTTATCATCGATGCATCATTTAAAGGTATCGGATCAGGATACACTCCTTCACGTCCTGCCGATGTTCCATGTGAACGGTTGGGGGTCGCCTTTTTACTATACAGCCAACGGCGCGACCCAGGTGATGCTTCGGAAGGTGGATCCGGAGGTGATACTGGATAAAGTGGAAGCTCACGGCGTAACAGTCATGCATATGGCGCCGACTGTACTTAATATGGTCCTTGAACGCTTCCCGGAGAAGGTCCGGGAAATTGATCAAAGTGTGAGGGTGGTCATTGCCGGATCAGCACCTCCGCCTGCCTTTGTCAGAAGGGTGGAAGAAGATCTGAATTGGGAATTCATCCAGGTGTACGGAATGACAGAAATCTCCCCGCTGATTACGACTTCTGTACTAAGGTCGACGGAAAAGGGACGGCCAAAAGAGGAGCAGTACCGCCTCAAAGCGAAAGCGGGCTACAGCATGATTGGAAGCAGGGTAAAAGTAGTGGACGAAGCGGGGGAAGAAGTCCCCCATGATGGCAAGGCAATCGGTGAGATCATCACAAGGACGAATACGGTGATGGAAGGCTATTATAAAAATCCCGACGCAACAAACCGGGCAATCAGGGACGGGTGGCTCCATACCGGTGATATGGCGACGGTTGATGGAGATGGGTTCATCGAAATTGTCGACAGGATGAAAGATGTCATCATCAGCGGCGGAGAAAACATCTCTTCCATTGAAGTCGAGGGGGCCCTGTATGAACATGACAGTGTCCTTGAGGCAGCGGTCGTTGCCGTCCCCCATGAACGCTGGGGAGAAGTGCCCCATGCCGTTGTGGTCCTGAGGGAAGGGCGCAGCTTGACCGAAGAGGAGCTCATTGCATTCTGCCGGGAAAAGCTTGCCCACTTCAAAGCACCGAAGAGCATCAGCTTCGCCGCTGAATTACCGAAAACCGCTTCAGGGAAAATCCAAAAGGTGGTCATCAGAAAAGCGTACTGGAAGGACCACGATCGGATGGTCCATTAAGGAAGAATCGTAACAGGGAAGGTAGCTGGCGTGTAATGTGTCAGCTTCTTTTTGCTGCTTTTTTTGTAGGGTAGAAAATCACCCAAGGACAACAGCCCTATTTTCACAATGTCAGCCCTCCGTTGTCCCTGCTCATGCTGCTTCCGCATAACTTATAAAAAGGAAGTTTTATTATCATAATAATAGGGAAAAGCAGTTCCGAAGAGTAAATATTTGGAGGGTATAATGATGAGTTTGAATTCCCCAATGGCACCTAACCATAAAACATATTGTGCTAACGAGTATGGGAAATTAAAGAAGGTTATGGTGGTTTCCCCGGAATATATGAGAATTAATGAAATCATAAATGAAACACAAAAGCATTTTCTTAAAGAGAATATCAATATAGATAAAGCGGTCGAACAGCACAAAACATTCGTCGAGACGTTGGAAAAGCACGGCTCAGAGGTCATTCACCTCACGCCGTCCCCAGCATTCAATGAACAAGTCTTTACAAGGGACATCGGCTTCACGATCCATGAACATTTCTTCGTTGCTTCCATGAACACGGATGTGCGCAGTGGAGAAGTGGAAACGTTGAAGAATTGGCTGAAGGCAAATGAAGTGCCAAGTCGTGGACTGCTTCATTCCATTGAAGGGGGAGATGTACTTGTCGATGGGGAAAATATCTGGATCGGGGTGAGCGGCCGCACGAATCAACTGGCCATCCAATCCCTGCGGAACCAGCTGCCTGAATACACCGTCCATGAAATCCCCTTGAAAGATGATATCCTGCATCTCGATTGTGTTTTCACAATCATCTCAAGTGAATGGGCGATTGTCTATCCGCCGGCATTTTCCCCTGAAGATCTTGCACTCATCAAGGAGCACTATCAAGTGATCACCGTGTCAGATGATGAGCAATTCCAAATGGGACCGAATGTATTGGCGATCGGCGATAACAAGATCATCTCCCTCGTTCAAAATCATTCGATGAATGAACGGATCCGTGACAAGGGCTTCGAAGTCATTGAACTGGATTTATCAGAAATCATTAAATCAGGTGGTTCATTCCGCTGCTGCACCCTGCCTTTGATTAGGGAATAGCACCCCATATGAATGGTGAAAGAAAAATATAGAAAATAAACGTGACCAAATTCATGGACTACACAGAAAAAACAGGGGGCTTTTCTCCTGTTTTTTCTGTGTTTACAGAAGCTTTACACTGCTGTATTGGTTTTGCAAATGGTTCTTCACATTTCCCCTTTATCCTTCTACATGTACTCGAAAAAATAGGAGGTAGGGTAAATGAAGAAATCAATGAAGAAGATCCTTCCTGTAGCGGTAGTGTCTACACTTGCTCTTGGGAGTTTCATAGGAATGAACCAGGACAACACAGAAGTAGAAGCGAAGGATTACAAACATGGTAAACCGAAGAACGTCATTTTCATGATCGGTGATGGTATGGGTGTACCGTATACAACCGGCCTTCGTTATATGAATGACAACCCTGATACGGCAGAGATGGAGAATACCGCATTTGATCCTTATCTTGTCGGCCTCCAAACAACGTATCCAGAAGATGAAAAAGAGAACGTAACCGACTCTGCAGCTGCTGCGACAGCGATGAGCGGCGGTGTGAAAACGTACAATAATGCAATTGCCGTTGATAATGATAAATCAGATGTCAAAACGGTATTGGAACAAGCGAAAGAAAATGGCATGTCAACAGGGATCGTCTCTACATCACAGATCACGCATGCGACGCCTGCATCTTACGGGGCACATGAGGAGCAGCGTAAAAGTGAAGATGCGATTGCAAATGACTACTATGATGAAATGATTAATGGAAAACATAAAATTGACGTCATGCTTGGCGGAGGAACGGATTTCTTCGAACGTGAAGACCGTAATCTTGCCGATGAGTTCAAGAATGATGGCTATAGCTATGTGAAATCTGCAGAGGAACTTGGCAAGGATGATAATGAGCAGGTGCTTGGGCTTTTCGCAGAGTCGGGAATGGATAAGATGATCGACCGTGATGAGAAGCAGCCCAGCCTTGCTGATATGACGACAGCTGCCCTTGATCGTTTGGAGAACAATAAAAAAGGTTTCTTCCTGATGGTGGAAGGAAGTCAAATCGACTGGGCAGGCCATGACAACGACGTTGTTGCTGCCATGAGTGAAATGAAGGACTTCGAACTGGCTTTTGAAAAAGTAAGGGACTTCGCGAAAGAAAATGGTGAAACGCTTGTCATCGTAACAGCTGACCACTCCACAGGCGGCATTTCTATCGGTGCCGACGGTGAGTATAACTGGGATCCGGCTCCGATCCAAGCGGCGAAGCATACGCCTGACTACATGGCAGAGCAAATCGTCAACGGTGCTTCAGTGGAAGATACACTTGCAGAAAACATCGACCTGGAACTGACGGAAGAGGAAGTCGCTTCTGTCAAAACAGCAGCCGAAACCGGCGACCAAACGAAAATCGATGATGCAATTGAAAAAATCTTTGATAAGCGCTCCGGCACTGGTTGGACGACTGGCGGCCACACAGGTGATGACGTTCCTGTATACGCATTCGGTCCAGAAAAAGAACGCTTTGCAGGACGAATCGATAATACGGATCAAGCGAAACTGATCTTTGATATCCTGAAAGGCAAAGGTAAGCATAAAGGACATCATGATAAAGACAAGGACCGTGAAAAACATTAAGCAAATAAAGAAGACGATATGGCCGGGCCATATCGTCTCTTTTTTATGCTTCCTCTAAGTCTTCGATACTTACCTCCGAACGTTCTTCCAATGGACCACGGAGATGAACAACGGCTGTTCTCCCATCTTCATTGACCGAATCGATCCACACGGAAGCGTCCCGATACTTCACTTCCACCTCAGCTGATGAAGATAATATCTGCTTTGCACGATTATAATCCAATCTCATTTCCTCCTTCTCATCACAGGACAGACATCTGTCACTTCGACTTGTTTCTCTGATCTTTATTATGTTTATTCCCTTTACTGTTATCTCCGTGGGTGATTTCTGAGGCAAACTCGGTTGTGCCCCGTTTTGGTGAATTTTGATTTTCGCTGCCTTTGTTATACTTCTTCGTCAACTTGCATTCCTCCCATAGACGTATTCAAGAGTAGTGTTTGATAAGTGAAACGGAGTTATGCAAGGTTTAACAGTATATATGTCTTTTTTCCTGTCTTTGGAAATGAAGGGTGAATATTTATCCTCTCTGAACGATAATGAAGAGTATCAGATACGAAAAGGGAGGGAAAGCTGGTGCAGAAAAGGACAGTCCATCCTGGCAGATGGTTCATTGACGAAGAAGCATGCAGTGTAAACGGACTACCTGTGTTATTCATCCATGGGATCGATTCATCCTCATCAACGTGGATAGAAGAGGGAGACCTGCTTGAATCCACAAGGAATGCCGGTCATCAGTCGGTATTGATCGATTTGCATCCCGATGAGGATATGTGGAGAAATGGAGAAATCCTTGCTGAAAAGATTCGGGAGATGTATGCCCATTTTCAACAAAAGCTTATCATCGTGGGACACAGCAAGGGAGGGATCGATGCCCAGGCAGCCCTTGTCCATTACGGGGCTCATCCATATGTAGAGCAGGTCATCACCTTGTCATCCCCACATCATGGCTCCGAACTTGCAGATCTTGCTTTCAGTAAATGGGCCGGCTGGCTGACCGGGAAATTAGGCAGTAGGACGCAGGCTGTATTTTCTCTGCAAACGGCCTATATGCAAAGGTTTCGTTCTTCCACTGACGAAGGTGGACCGGTCGTACCTTTTTATACGTTCGGTGGCACGGGCTGGGGAAATGCAGGCTCTCCGTTATTCTGGGGAGGATTGTACCTGAGCCGATTCGGTCAAAATGATGGAGCCGTCCTGGTGAGAAGTTCGAGGCTTCAGTCTGGCCTTGAAGTTGCTGTCGGTGACTGGACCCACGGGACGATCAAGGAAGGGAACGAAATTTTTCAATACCTGCAGCGTGTATTCAAAGGTGAAGAACTGCCTGGTGAGGTTTCAATATTCAAGGAATTGCCCGGTGAAGATGAAACCTCCGTCCTTCATCGGGGCGGGGAATATGAAGGTTCTGCAATCGAGAGGTTCCCGGTTGAAGAGGGGATTGGGCGTCTCACCGTGGTGTGGGTCAGCGACAGGAAAGATTGTGAGTATGAGCTCGTCGCCCCTGACGGAAAAGGGTATACCGCCTGGGATAGGGAGGCCGATAGGACAGGTTTCTTCCCAGGAGCCCATCATCATGCCATCTCCCTTTCAGCCCCCGTCCCTGGTCAATGGGAAGTAAGGGCAAGGGGAAGAGGAAAAGAGCATTATTTGATGACCGCATTTTTCCATCATCAAGCTGGAATGATCAGTGCCTTAAGTGGGCCTGATACAGGGAGAAAGAAGACTTACACGATCCATCACCTGCCGTTCAATCCTGATTCAAACCCTTCCACAGTCACAACCGCAGGGGAAATATCTTCATTGCCCCTTGCAGACTTTGAAGAAGGGATCCATAATATCACCCTCGACATCGAAGGGTACACAGGGATGGGAAATCCCTATCAGCGAACGATCGTCCAGACCGTGTATGTTGATGGGAAAGGGAATATTCGCTGAGAAGATCATCTGAACAACAAAGGTCCGTCCCTCGATCGAGGGACGGACCTTTAGCTTACAGGCTGTTCAGGAAGTCTGTGACCTGTTCCGGTGTTTTGGCATGTGCGCTGTGAAGGTGGGCGATTTTTTCGCCGTCCTTGTACACAAGCAGGCTTGGGATTCCCATAACATCATACTTTTCGGCGATTTCCGGGAATTCGTCCTTATTGATGTCATACCATTTATATTGATTGAACGTTTCCATGATCTCATCGATGAACATGTCCATGCGGCGGCAGTCCGGGCACCAGTCTGCATGGAATTTAACGATAACAGGTTGAGCTGACGCGATTAAGTCGTCAAAGGTTTCTTTGTTTTTGATTGATTGCAAGTTGTTAACCTCCCTTGTCCCCCTATTTTATACAAAACGATGCAGTGTGTAAAACGAATCATTTCTTTCCGCAACCCGTCCATGATACGATGAGAATACATTTTTGAGGAAAAAGGTGACATTATGCAAACAATCAAAGTAGGTTTGGCAGGATACGGTTTTTCAGGACAAAGCTTTCATCGTCCGCTGCTTTCTCATTTAGAAGAGTTTCATATTGAATCGGTACTGTCTTCCAATGAAGAAAAAGTTCAAAAGGACCTGAAAGGCACCACCGTCGTATCGTCCATGGAAGAGCTGCTTCAGCAGGACATCGAACTGGTTGTCATCACAACACCGAACCATCTTCATTATCCGATGATCAAACAAGCCTTGCTGGCAGATAAACATGTGATTGTCGAGAAACCGTTCGTGACGAACAGCAAGGACGGAAAAGAGCTTCTTTCACTGGCGAAAGAGCGGGGCCTCCATCTTTCCGTCTTTCATAACCGCCGCTTTGATGCGGACTTTTTGACCGTCCAGCAATTGGTCAAGGAAGAAACACTTGGAAAAATCTATACATACGAAGCCCATTTCGACCGTTTCCGTCCGGAAATAAAGGACCGCTGGAAAGAGAACCAAATTGAAGGGGCAGGCGTTCTGTACGATCTCGGTTCCCATCTGATCGATCAGGCACTCACCCTGTTCGGTACCCCCGAGTGGGTGCAGGCAGATGTGTTCCCGCAGCGCAACCCGGAGAAAGCGGAGGACTATTTCGTGATCACCCTTGGATATGACGTGTTGAGAGTCCAGCTCTACTCACGTTCAATCGTATTGGATCCAGGACCTCGCTATCAGGTTCATGGCCGTAACGGCAGCTACGTCAAACACGGGATGGACCGCCAGGAGGAAGACTTGAAGGCCGGGAAAAATCCATTATCCGCCGAGTGGGGGATGGAAGAGGAAGAGAACTGGGGCGTCCTTACGACAGTGAATGGTGACGACATCATATCAGAAGTCATCCCGTCTGAAAAAGGAGACTACACCCGTTATTATCTTGGGATCCACCGTGCCATCACAGGGAACGAACCTCTGCCTGTTTCCCCTGAAGACGCGTTAGAGGTGATTGAAGTAATCGAAGCCTGCAAGCAAAGTTCGGATGAAAAGCGGGTTGTTTATTTGGGGAAATAAGATTGTGGGGTTATTCGGCTCGATTATGAAAATGGTATATGGTGGTTTCGTCGGTAAAAATCGATATCACCAATTAAATTAATATTTCGCCGATCACTCAAATCACTTTTATCACAAAAAGTGCCTGCTAAATAAAAATCCGAACGAAGTCGAAAATCTGCTTCGTTCGGATTTTTTGTGCTATCACTTCATACATGTAGTAAGCCCTGTACGGAAATCAGCAGTGGAGTACCAAAGTGAATTGCATTTCAGAGAAGTTCGTGTTTTGAGGATGAGGGCATCGTTATGTCTCATCCCTTTACTTTCTTTTATTCAACCGTACCAGCTTCCAGGATCTGAACATCCGCTTTCACATCGAATTTCACCTCGGGATAGATTTTTTCTTCCCATTCTTTAATATCGAATCCCCGTACACCGTGCTTTTGGTTCTGACCGATCCCTATGGGGTCGATCCCTAATTCCTGAAACTCCTTCAGCATGGCTATACACTTTTTTTCTATATCTTTTTTCATCTTTTTTTCTACTGTATCCACTTTTTTAGACGTTAATTTCTTTCCGGTATATTCCCTGACGATTCCCCTGATTTTTATTTTTATGGTCACTTCGACAGGATCGGTCTTATGTTTTACGATGATTTTGTGTTTGGCGCTCAAGCTAGTGACCGAAGCTTCTACTGATTTTTCTGTTTCCGATGCCTCCTCTCCTTCCATTTTCACTACATGACTTCCCTCTGCCAGTTTATCGACCAATATTTTGAAGAAGAATAAATCGTTTGCGGGGATTTTCTTTACCATCTTATCTTTGTTGAACAGGGCGATTCCTGTGATGGCGACACTTTCTTTATTGAGTTGCTTTACCAAGGGCAGATAAGGTGTTTGTCCGTCCTGAAAATAATCAAACAGAAATAAATGGAGATTTGTTTCAGGAAGTTCCCTTTTGTTGATGTTGTGATAGATGAGGTTTGAAAGGTAGGTACCGTTTCCTCTTTGTCCGTAGTTTCCCTTTAAGAGTTCACCCGCTTCCCCTTCAGCAATGGTAAGGTATAATCTTGCCCCAACACTTGCATCCCGTTGCAGGGAGTCTCCGATATCGATGATCCCTTTCTTTGCGAGCTTTTCACCGATCACGACAACATCCAGGCTTCCCCGGACCAAAGGCTGCTGAGAGCGCCTTTCCAGCTTTTCGAGTACCTCACGGGTAGAGTCTGCTTCTGCAGACAAGGTTCCATTTTGGATGGTTTTATCAGCGGCATAAATCGGGAAAAGGGAGGTTCCCCTGATCTTATTTTCCCCGGCGTAATCAAATGCTTTTCCGGTTTCGATATAGAGATCGTCAATGATTTCCCTTTCCACACAGCCACTTAGGAACAGGAGGCATATCGTGAATAATAGTATGAACCTCTTCATGGTTTATGTTTCACCTTCTTCATGATGATCACCAGTATCAGGAGGATGGGAATATAGAAGAAATTAAAATAGTATCCAATCTTCCCAGAAATATCATTTAACAAATTGACTTGTTCCCGGTCTGAGATAAATGTCAGGGAACCGAGACATAGGATACAAACGATCATCAGCGTGTATTTATGCTTGACCGGGGTGATCCGTTTTAGCGTCCGGCTAGCGCACCAGATCGAAATGCACACGTTCGGCAGGATAACCAGGCACCAGTTTGCGATGCCGATATACTCAAATCTCTCCACAAAGGGCATTTCGACGATTTTCCACATGGATAATGTGGCCCACACCGTTTTCTCCAATTGTTTTTGGCTGAAAAAAGCGAATGATATAAGGGCGATGAGTGTGTAGACCGTCGTCGTTGTGAAAAGGGCCCAGTGCGCATATTTCTGGGACTTCTTTGCGTCTTTGATAAACGGGTAGATCATTAAAATCGATTCGTATCCAAGAAAAGTGAGAGACATATTTTTCGTAGATATCAAAATATCTTTTATAGAATGATCAAAGACAGGCAGTAAATTCCGGAAGTCGGCGTATCTAAAGGTGAACATGAATGTCAGGAGCAGATAGCTCGGCAGGATTGTCCCGAAAAAGGCCGTACCGGTCAATGTTCTGACTCCACCATTTACAATATAGTACACCAAGAACATGAAAAAAAATCCGAACATGAAGGTGCTCAGCTCCGGATACATCCACACCTGCAGCACCTCGATATACGTACGGAGGATCGTGACGACCAGCAGGCTGAAATAGATGGCAAACAGCAGGCTGAATAGCTTCCCGATCCACTTCCCGAAGGCGAGGGTATGGGCCGACACCAGGTCACCGCCTGATTTATCGAGGATGATATACATACATATCATCAAGACATGGGTGATGATCCCGGCTAAAATGACTGCAACCCAGCCATCATATCCTGCATTCATAGCAATGATGCGTTGAAATCCAAGCACACCTGCCCCGACCTGGATCGAGTGAACGAGGAAAAAGACGAGAAATGGGGATATTTTTCTTCTATCTGGAATTGGCTGCATGTCATCACCTCCAAGCTTCATTCGTCAATATCAACCTTTCGTTTTCCTTCAGAAGGACGGAATCTGAAGGGAATCTTAGTGCGCAGAAATTCCGGTCTGCCCGCCTGCTTATTGAATGGAAACCGGATCAGGGCATCCTTCAGGTCCTTCAGACGAGGAGGATAGAGAGGCTCGAGTATCGGTCTTCCGAGTGATGTTAACTGTAACAGGTGACCCATGAGCAGACAGAAACAGAAGACGATACCGACAAGTCCCCAAAGCTGTGCGAACAACAGGAAAGGAAACCGTAAGATACGGATAGTATTACTCATCCGGTAAACCGGTGTCGTAAAGGAGGCAAGGGCAGAGAGCGCAACGAGTATGAGCAGAACGTTACTCGTTAAGCTCGCCTCGACCGAAGCCGTCCCGATCACGATCCCGCCAACGATACCGATCGTCTGACCGACCTTGGTAGGCAACCTTGCCCCTGCTTCCCGGAGTAGTTCAATCGTCAACTCGAGAAACAACGCCTCCAATATAGGAGGGAGGGGGATCTCCTGCCGTGAAGTGATCAAGGTAGCCATAAGATCCTTTGGAATCAATTCGTAATGATAGGTTAATGCTGCTACATAAATTGGTGTAATCAATACTGAAAAGGCAACAGAAAATACCCGTACGAGACGGAAGAAAGAGGCAATGGAGAAGTTCAGGAAATAATCCTCGTACGCATTGAAAAACTCGGTCAATGTCGTCGGTCCGATCAAGGCATGAGGCGATCCGTCTGACATGACAACAACCTTTCCCTCCACAAGGACCGATGCAATCCTGTCAGGCCTTTCCGAGTCGAGAAGCTGGGGGAAAGGGGAGTAGCTGTTGTCGGCAATGAGCTGCTCAATGAACGAGCTGTCCATGATCTGATCGAAATCTATGGCCTGCAGCCTCTGTCTCATTGTGTTCACATTCGCTTCATTGGCAAGGCCGTCAAGGTAGACAAGGACGACTCTCGTATGGGTCATTTTTCCGATATTGAATTCTTCGACTAATAATTCTTTAATCGGCAGCCGCTTCCGGATCAGATTCAAGTTGTCACTGAGAGACTCGACAAAGGCTTCTTTTGGACCGACAACGCTGAATTCCACTTCGGGCTGGGACACTTTCCTTCCCATTTCATTCTTTGTGGCGATGAATGCAAACTCTTTACTAGAGGCATCCATCGTCAGGACCGTGTATCCGTTATAGAGCTTCTGTTCAATTTTCGATTCATCTTTCGACACTTGGATATCCAGAACGGGGACGAGCTTCTTTAAATCATCAAATGAATGAAAATCCTTCGAAAGCAAAGAGGGAAGGACATCCTCCTGCAGGATCTTTCCATCGATCAGGGTCGTAATGAAATGCAGGCTGAATTTGGCCCCGGTATGAGGGTTTTGGTAAAAGGCTTCCTTAAAATCATCAGATTTCTCCGCACTCTTTATAATGCTTTCATATGATTGCTTTTTATCTGTACTTTTCTTGTTTTTGAAAAATGACAACATACTAACCCCTCATATTCGATGTGTAGTCTATCCTGTAGTGTTTCCGAAAATAGAAGAATTATGAAAAAGCATTGTGCACATAAAAAAACATGCCTGGAAGGATGGGCACCCTTCCAGGCATGTTGTGAGAGATATGATTATTGATTTAAGAAAATCTTTTCTATATCATCAAGCATTTTATTCGCTGCAATGACACCACCTGCAGTATTCCAGATTGCATCGTTTACTTCGTGGACTTGATTTTGCTTTGCGACTTCAAGGTTTTGGAACAGTGGGTCGTTGATCCATTCTTCCGCCAGTTTATTCGCTTCACCATCACCTGTTTCGTATGTGAAGTAGAATAGAACATCCCCGTCCATTGCAGGAATGCGTTCTTTCGTTACACCTTTTTCAGCAAAGTCATCAACATCCTGGCCTTCCGGACGTGCAAACCCTAACTGATCAAGAATAACACCAGAGAATGAATCTTTATGATAAATACGGACATCCCCAGCCATGAAACGGACCATGGACACTTCCTGGTTCAGTTTATCACCAAGTTCGCCTTTAAGGTCTTCCATGCGCTGCTCATAGGCAGCAAGAACTTCCTGGCCTTTTTCTTCTTTATTCAACGCTTTTGCATACAGTTCAAAGTTCTCTTTCCAGTTACCGCGAAGGGTTTCCGCCATGACTGTAGGAGCGATATCCTTCAGTTGGTTATACTGTTCTTCCTGACGCATTTTGTTCCCGATGATCAGATCAGGCTGAAGCTTCGCGATCGCTTCGATGTTCAATTCACTTTCAGTACCGACAACTTCAGCATCCTTCATTTGCTCGGAGATATGATCATACCAAGGATCTCCTGTCCAAGATTGTACGGCTCCAACAGGCGTTACATCCATTGAAAGGAGTGCTTCCGTTCCTTCATTCGTTAAGATCACGACCTTCTTTGGTGTTCCTTTGATTTCAGTCGTCCCCATTGCGTGATCGACTGTATATGTTTCTTCTTTCGCATCTTTATCTGCTGATTCTTCCTTTTCCTCTTTATTACCGCAAGCGGCTAGAAAGAGGAGAGTTGTGATGAGCAGAAAAGATAATAAACTTTTTAATTTCATATGTAGGTCCCCCTGAATCTTTTTTATCGATTGATAATCGTTATCATTTACATTCATAATAGTAGATGAGAAGGTTTTCATTGTCAACAGTTAATTGATAATGATTTTCAAAGTCATTGACGCTTGTACGTCTCTTCTTTAAACTAGAAAGGGAAGAATAGACCGAAATGAAATCTTTTTTCCTAATAGAAAGGTTCACATAATGAAAACTCAAAAACAATTTATTTTATTTATGGTGACATTCCTGTTCCTTATAGTGTGCATGGGAATAAGTATTGTTTATGGTTATACGGATACATCCTGGAAGGCAGCTTTCAACGCATTTACAGATCCGGACGGTTCGACGGAGCATATTGTGCTGCAGACGATCCGGCTTCCGAGGGCACTGATTGCAGCAGCGGTGGGGGCTTCCCTTGCAATTTCAGGTGTCATCATGCAGACATTGACAAAAAATCCTCTCGCTTCTCCGGGTATATTCGGAATCAATGCAGGTGGTGCATTCATGGTCGTAGTGGCCGTCACGCTGTTCGGCGTTTCGAGCCTCCAATCTTTCACTTGGCTTGCGTTTACAGGTGCCGGTATAGCAGCAGTCGGCGTCTATGTCATCAGCTCAGTCGGGAATAAAGGCCTGACACCTATGAAGCTTACTTTGGCAGGGGCTGCGATCACAGCGATGTTTTCTTCCTTTACCCAGGGCTTGCTCGTTCTGAACGAAGCGGCACTTGAGCAGGTATTGTTCTGGCTCGCGGGTTCGGTTCAGGGGAGAAGCATCGAACAGTTAGGCGCTGTTTTCCCTTATATGGCAGGCGGCTGGATGCTGGCACTCGTGATCGCCGGCAAAATGAATATACTTGCCATGGGTGAAGATGTTGCCAAAGGTCTAGGTCTGAAAACAGCCTTGATCAAATTCATCGCCCTGGTGATTGTAGTACTGATGGCAGGCGGATCGGTGGCAGTAGCCGGTCCGATCGGCTTCGTCGGAATCGTCATCCCACATCTCGCGCGAAAGATCATCGGCGTTGATCACCGTTGGCTCATTCCTTATTCAGGGCTCTTAGGTGCGATTTTATTATTGGCAGCAGACATCGGGGCCCGTTACATTATCATGCCGCAGGAAGTACCGGTAGGGGTCATGACTGCAATCATCGGTGCCCCATTCTTCGTGTATGTGGCAAGGAAGGGGTTTTAGCAGATGAATCGGTTTATTGGAAAACGTTGGCTTCAGGACCGTGTCTCTCTCCTTGTTGATGTATCGGCATTGAAAAAGGTGACCATCCTGGGTGTGCTCGCCCTGATCGTCCTGATCATGAGCACCGGAATCGGTGATATGAAAATTGCGCCATGGAAAGTGATCAGTGTCTTTTTCGGCGGGGGGACAAGCCTGGAACAGCTCGTAGTGACGTCTTTCCGACTGCCACGGATTCTCATCGCCCTGCTTGCAGGAATGGCTTTAGCCGTTGCGGGTGGAATCCTTCAAGGGATGATCCGCAATCCGCTGGCTTCTCCTGACATCATCGGGATCACAGGGGGAGCAGGAGCTGCGGTCGTCGGCTTCCTGACCCTGTTCAGCAATGATGACAATTCACTTACGGTCAGTATCAAATGGCTTCCGGTCGCGGCATTCGCCGGTGCGACCGTCATTGCATTTCTCGTATACTTTCTCGCTTGGCGAAAAGGGGTGTCTCCTGTTAGACTCGTCCTAATCGGGATCGGGATTTCCGCTTTGACCCAGGCTTTGACGACACTATTGATGATACTTGGTCCAATCTACAGGGCGAGTCAGGCAAATATATGGATCACGGGCACAGTGAACGGATCCGATTGGCAGGATGTGTGGATGCTTCTGCCATGGAGCCTGGTCTTTATCCTGTTAAGCTTCTTTATTACGCGGCAGCTGAATATACAGGAACTAGGCGAAGAAATCGCGACAAGTGTCGGAGGGAATGTTGAGCGGCAGCGCTTTATCCTTCTCCTGATGGCGACGGCACTGGTGGGCGGGGCCGTCGCGTTCGCAGGCGGGATCGGATTTGTCGGCTTGATGGCACCGCATATGGCAAGACGGATGGTTGGCTCGTCATTCGGTGTCCTCCTTCCGACTGCTGCCCTCATCGGGGGGATTCTCGTGATGGTGGCAGACTTGATCGGCCGTACATTATTCCTGCCTCTCGAAGTGCCGGCAGGCGTATTCACTGCAGCGATCGGTGCACCATACTTTATCTATTTACTATTTAAAACCAGAAATTCTTAAAGGGGTTGGCCATATATGAGTGATGTACTAACAACAAAGGAATTAACGTTATCTTACGGGGAACGGACGATCATCGAAGAACTGGATATCAGTATCCCAAAAGGGGAAATCACGGTGTTCATCGGTGGAAACGGGTGCGGCAAATCGACCCTTCTCCGCTCCATGGCAAGACTGCTTAAACCGGCACAGGGATCAGTCATGCTCGATGCGGAGGCGATCGCCCGTTTATCCACGAAAGAAGTCGCTCGAAAAATGGCCATCCTTCCCCAATCACCGACTGCTCCTGAAGGATTAACAGTCCTGCAGCTCGTCAAACAGGGGCGGTATCCTCATCAGACTTGGCTAAATACGTGGTCACATAAAGACGAGGAAATTGTTCAAAATGCCCTGAAGGCAACGAAGATGGAAGAACTACAACATAGGAAAGTCGACGAACTTTCAGGCGGTCAGAGGCAGCGTGCATGGATCGCGTTGACACTCGCCCAGGACACAGACATCATCTTACTGGATGAGCCGACAACCTATCTTGATTTGACCCATCAAATTGAAATCCTGGATTTATTGTTCGAACTCAATGAACAAGAAGAGCGGACGATCGTCATGGTCCTCCACGATCTGAACTTGGCGTGCCGATATGCCCATAATATCGTGGCGATACGTGATAAAAAGATCTATGCCCAGGGGAAACCGGAAGACGTCATCAGCTGTGAGCTCGTGAAAAACGTATTTGACATGGACTGCCAGGTTTCACGTGATCCTCTCTTTGGTACACCATTATGCATCCCGTTTGGAAAAGGCCGCTGTATCATGGATTCCACGGTGGGTACGGGATGACCAGCCTCACCGAAGAACAGTGGGGATTCCTAAGGGGCTACCGCTTATATCATGACTTGAGCGGGGAAGCGAAAGGGGTGACTCCCCGTTCACTCATGAGCGAGGAGGGGATGATTTCTTATCTTTCCGACCGGATGCCACTCATCGGTACAGATGACCTTAAAGTGGCCGCGTCCCTTTTCCTCAAACGTTATGCCTTCACAGTCGCACTCGGCCTGATGGCGATGACCTATTGGAATAAAAGAATCAATCTATCCCCTGATCATCTGCTCCTCACTGACGGGGAGAAAAACGGAAAATGGATGCCCTTTTTTCACCTGAAAAACTCAACCGTGACTGAATGTGTATCCCATCAAGACAAAGTCGATTACATCCAATCGATCTTTCAGGGTCACCTCACGCCACTTGTGCAGGTATTGAAAAAGGCAACCGGTATGTCCGATGCGATCCTGTGGGAAAATATCGCCGTATATGTTTTCTGGATATACGAAAACGATGATTTTCTAGGGGATGATCGTACGAGAAAAGAGAGGGATGAACAATTCTCCGAGCTCCTTTCACATCAAAACAGTACCTGGTTCGGCCGCTTCAAAAAAAATCCCCTGGCACGGTACCACACCAGTAAAGCAAAAGAAGAAGTGCGAGTAAGAAAAACATGCTGCCTGTCATATATGGTGGAAGACGGAGAACAGTATCGCTGTAAAACCTGTCCGCAAACTCTCTGCCGGAAATGATGACAATCAACAAGGAGGTATGAAAAATGAGCGAATTTAACGACCAATTTGACGCCCTGCTGGAAAAGTACACAGAGCTGCTAGTCGGGGACTCTGACCCAGACAAGAAAGAAATGGTCACACAATATGCCCTTTACTCATTCATCGCAAAGAATATGCCTGCACTCGTCAAACACTGGAACGGTCTATACCCGGAAGGCAAGGAAGAGATGAAACGGATCGTAGGCGAAATCAAACAAATGAACGAAGCCCATCGCGCAGAAATGAACGATAAAAAGAACGAGGAATGATGGACCTTCAGATGCCCTTTTGGTAGAGAGGGTCTTTTTTTTGCTGATGTGATGGAGAAAAGAGGGGGATTTAATTGATTTCATATGGGGAATGAAGGGGTTTGGATGGGATATTATCAGGTTTGGATAAGATATTATCGAGTTTGGAATGGATATTATCGACTTTCTGGATATATTATCGAGTTCGGGCAAGATATTATCGACTTTCCCGGATTTATTATCAACTCCAGTCCATCTGACCCAAAATACCATCGCCCCGTCCCATAACCCCCCCATAAACCTCCCCTTAAAAAGGAAAACGGCAGACCATCGTCTGCCATCCCTTCTACTGAACATGCCCGCCATATCCATAAGGAAATTGGGAAGCATACTGCTGATGCTGCTGGTAGGATTGCTGGATTTTTTGGCTGTCTGCAGCCTCCAGTTTGTACCAGCCCTTCCGGAACATTTCATTATACAATTCCCTTTGGGCATTTTGCGTTTCATTGAAGATCGTGAGTAGATCCTGAAATAAAGATTGGTGGCTCGCTTCGTTCAAAGCTGTACAGTACGAAGCCGTCATATATTTTTCCTGTGAAAGAATATCCGTGATAAAGTCCCGGTCATTCATCTGAGGCGTCTCCGGTACCTGTGTCTGTGGGTTTTGGATTTTTTGCTGGTTCTGCTGGTTCAATTGTAAACAGCTCCTATCTACATCATGGTTTGGTTCGTCATATTTAAATGGGTCAGGAGTTGCTGATAGTGGCGCTGATGCATCTGTCCGCATTTATCCAGCTCTGCTTTAATGTCGGCATCCTGACAGTGCGCTGCGGCAAAGTGACATTTTTTCATGGCGTTCAAGTTCCAGGCAAGCATGTCATTTAAGTATAGAGAATCCTTTGTCGTCAGCATTTGCGGCGGTTGTGTGTAGGGCTGCTGCTGGC
This sequence comes from Bacillus sp. KH172YL63, assembly GCF_011398925.1. Classification (NCBI taxonomy): domain Bacteria; kingdom Bacillati; phylum Bacillota; class Bacilli; order Caryophanales; family Bacillaceae; genus Bacillus; species Bacillus sp. KH172YL63. The sequence goes on along the minus strand of NZ_AP022842.1, from coordinate 3,597,299 downwards.
CCTGTTGAGGTTGCTGCTGCATGTGTAATTCCTCCTTCTCAGTCGGTTTTCATCGCCTCCCAGGCGAGAAACAATGGTTATTTTCCCTTACTATAGACATCCTTATTCAATTCTTTACAAATTTCGTCATAATCTACTAATAAGTGTATGAAAGTGTATTCAAAACGTTTAAAAGGTGATAAGATGATGGTAAATGTACTAATAGTTTGAACCTTTTCATTTTTAGCAATAAGGAAAGCGGTTTCATGAGTTGGTATATATGTTTTTTCAGGGGGTAAGCAACATGGAGCAAGCAATGCGTAATTTCTTTTTATTCCTTTCAAAAAATAAACCTATGACGAAGCTGGCTAAAAAGTATGGTCTGCGTTTCGGAGCAGGAAGGTTCGTTGCCGGGTCCTCGATCCAGCAGGCTGTTGAAGTCATCCGAGAGCTGAATAAGCAAAACCTGGTTGTGACGATCGACTATTTAGGAGAATTCGTGGATAACGAGCGTGAAGCGAATGAAATGGCCCTTGAATGCGTGGAGGCGATCCGTGCCATCGGGAAAGAAAACCTGAATTCTCAACTTTCCCTTAAGATGACATCGATGGGATTGGATATTTCTGAAGAAGTTGTCATGAAAAATATGCGGCTGATCCTTGAGGAAGCGACCAAACAGGGCATTTTTGTCACGATTGACATGGAAGACTATTCCCGCTGTGGAAAGACAATCGATATTTTCACCCGCTTGAAGGCTGAATACGATAATATCGGTACGGTCATCCAGGCCTATTTATATAGAACAGAAAAGGACATCGATGATTTGAATGCGTATTCGCCGAACCTCCGTTTGGTGAAAGGGGCATATAAAGAATCACCTGAAGTGGCTTTTCCAGATAAGAAAGATGTAGATGACAATTTTAAGAAAATCATCAAGACTCATTTACTGAACGGCAATTATACAGCGATTGCCACCCATGATGATGAGATGATCGAATATACGAAACGGCTCGTGGAAGAACATAATATCCCACGTGATCAATTCGAGTTCCAAATGCTCTTTGGCATCCGTGTCGAGCGACAGCATGAGCTTGTGAAAGAAGGATACACAATGCGCGTCTATGTTCCATACGGGACGGACTGGTACGGCTACTTCATGAGAAGGCTTGCCGAAAGACCTGCCAACGTTGCCTTTGTTCTAAAAGGCGTCATGAAAAAATAATCATGTAACAAGACTCTATGATTCTTCATAGGGTCTTGTTTGTTTTACTGCAGTGAAGAGAATGGGGGGTCCTGAAAATGAAGATTGTCCCTTTTGAAATGGAAGGTAAGTACTTCAAGGGCATGATGCGGCTCTATTGTCAGCTCTTTGCAGTCGACCCGGGGGCGATGCAAAGCCAGTTCTTACGTCATTCACAGTATCCGGGATTTGAAGGGTATCTGGCCATCATCGATGAGAGAGTCGCCGGATATATATATGGCTATTCCTCTCGTAAAGGTCAGTACTATCATGATCTACTCGCCAGGCACTTATATGCGGATCCCGGCTGGATGAAGACCACCATGGAACTCGTGGAACTTGGCGTCGATCCCCGCTACAGGGGGAAGGGAATTGCGAGGCAGCTCGTTGCACGATTGATTCATAACCGTCGAGAAGAAAAGGTGGTGCTCACGACCCGGAAAGATAATGAGGGTGCGGTCACTTTTTATGAAAACCAGGGTTTTCGGACGCTTCGTGACGGTTTTTATCCGAATGTTAGAGAGGAGTATATCATCATGGGGAAGGAGCTTCAGTAATGTAAGGGAGCAGGGAGGAAATGAATAGAGAGACGGTACTCCTTCATTTTATGGCCGAGCTCATGACATCCTAAGTTCCTTGTTGGACCGGACATCCCCCTAATCATTGTTGATACCCCTTGAGGGAAGAGTGCCCCCTTCTGTTGCCGGTCAGCGCCAGAAGGGGTATACAAAGGTGAATCCAATACATGTGAAGAGATGGAGAGAATGATTGAAGCCAAATCCTCGATCAAAACATGCCACAGTTAATCACTTTCAATAAAAGCAGGTCCGGCATAGCTTGTGTATGGTACGTATATATTCTCATACCTTTCAAACCGAAAGTGTCAGCCTCAGTCCTTAAAGCGTGAAAATGGTTTGGCCCTTCACAATATCATATAATATACTCATCATGACATTTGGGGAGATAGGATGGAAATCACGATAAATAATTTGACTTTACTGCTGGGTCTGTTGCTATTGATCGGGGTGATAACTGCTAAATTCTCCGCTCGATTAGGCGTGCCCTCACTAATCTTCTTCATCCTTGTTGGTATGGTCTTAAATACATATTTCTTCTTTGACAATGCACCTCTTACACAATTTATCGGAACCCTGGCACTCATCATTATCTTGTTTGAAGGTGGTCTGCAGACAAAGTGGGAAAGCATAAAGGGGGTTTATAAACCTGCTTTATCGTTGGCCACAATAGGGGTGGTGGTCACAACGGTCTCGATTGGAATGGCTGCGAAATATATTCTGGATCTTACTTGGCTGGAAGGGATGCTCTTTGGAGCGATTGTTGGATCAACTGACGCTGCAGCGGTTTTCTCTGTACTGGGGAACAAAAATATTAAAGGGAAAATTACATCTACATTAGAAGCGGAGTCGGGAAGTAACGATCCGATGGCTATCTTTTTAACTGTAGCGTTCCTACAGTTAATCCAATTCCCTGCACTTAATCCTGCAAGTTTGATTGCAAGCTTTTTTTGGCAAATGGGGTTGGGCTTGGTGATTGGACTCGCACTGGGATGGACATCTGTTTTCATTATCAATCGAATTAACCTTGATTCATCAGGACTATACCCGGTATTATCCGTTTCCCTTGCCATTTTCACCTATGCGTTCACGAGTATACTGGGGGCCAGTGGATTGTTAGCCGTTTATATCATGGCCATCGTTGTAGGGAATCAGGAACTGACTTACAGGCATTCGATTATCAGGTTTAATGAAGGGTTTGCATGGATGATGCAGATCGTCATGTTCATCTTATTGGGCTTATTGGTCTTTCCACAGCACTTGCCAGGCATTGCATGGCAGGGAGTCATCTTATCGATTCTATTGATTCTTGTAGCGAGGCCCCTCGGTGTTTATTTAAGTTTGGCACTGGTGAAAGGTTTTACACTGAAAGAGAAGTTCTTTATCTCCTGGGCAGGATTAAAGGGAGCTGTACCAATTGTTTTAGCAACATACCCAATGGTTGCAAATATTGAGAACAATGAAGTCATTTTCAATGTCGTATTCTTTGTGGTGCTCCTTTCTGCCCTTATTCAAGGAACGACGATTTCACCGCTGGCCAACTACCTGAAGCTTGCAAAAAAGGAGAAACCTCCTGTTGCACACAGTCTTGAACTCGTTTCAATTGGTAAAACAAATAACGAAATGCTTGAAATACACATCAATTCTGATGCTAACATCACGAATAAGGAAATTCGACATATTCACCTGCCTGACAAGACGTTAATTTCAGCCGTGATCCGGGATCATGAATTAATTACGCCCATGGGGGATACAGTGATTAAGGCGAATGACACACTTTATATACTTGCGGATAAAAGTCAGAGAAAACGTATCAATGAACTTCTGAATTCAAAAGGAGGACTCCATTCTTCATAGAAGATGGGGTCCTCTTATATTCTCACGTTTTTTATTTTCCCTTGTATGAAATAAAAATCCAAATAAAGAAGCGAGCACCTGCTGAAATAACATGCCAATGACAACCGGGACGGCAACCGGGGCAGGGAAGTAGTGGACCGCAATGACGGCTCCGGCGCTGATATTTCTCATCCCCCCGGTAAAAAGAAGGCTCGCTTTTGTCTCCCTTCCTTGCTTGAGGATCGTGGCAAGGAGCCAGGAAAATCCAAACCCAGACAATGCAATGAAGAGAACGGTGCCCGCGATCAGCATCAGCTTACTGTCCACATGTCGCAAATAAGGTGCGACGGCAGAGCTGTTGATGGCAACGACGACACCAATCCCGATCTTTGCAAATGGAGATAAATGGACGCCGAGTGTCTTCTTGATTCGGCCTTCTGTCAACTGATTACAAAGCATCCCGATCAGGGAAGGAATCACCACCATCAACAGGAGGCCGGTCATAATGTCGGCGATATCCATTTCCACTTTCTGTCCAACGAACAGCGACAGGCTTGCCGGGACAATGAATGGTGAAAGAATCGTATCAATCAAAATGATTGATAAAGCCAAACCGATATTTCCTTTGTAAATTGATACCCACACGAAACTGGTGATCCCGGTCGGTATGGCCATGGCGAGAAGCAGTCCGGTCACGGTCAGTCCGTCTTCAGGAAAAAGAAGGTGACCGACACCAAACGCCCACAGCGGCATGAGGAGATGAAGGACAAAGAGAGCTGTCAGAAGCGGCAACGGATATTTGAACGCTCTGTGCAGCGAATGGAAGTTAGCGCTCAGGCTCCCAGAGAATGTCATGAACGCAAATACCCAGGGAACAAGGAAAGAAAATTGAGACAGTCGGCTTGCACACAATACGCCGATCAGCACCGCTGTTGGCGTGATGAAGGGCATCAGTTTTTCAAGTTTTCTATTTAAGGTCTGCAGCATGAGTAACGCTCCTACCGGTTGCATCATTTTCGTCCTATCATATCACGTCTGGAGGATTTCAGCTTTGGATATGGTTTCAAATAAAAAAGCAATCTCCTAAACAGAAGATTGCTTTTTTAAGTCGGGTCAGTCAGCAGATACGGCTGCTTTCCCCAATGATTTTTTTTGGAAAAGTTGTTCGAAAATCGGGAAGCTGTATTGTACGACGAACCCTAATAGAAGCGTAACAATGATTGTACCGATTCCGATATCCCCTTTAAAGAGGAATGCAAGGGAAAGGGCGAATCCTTCACTGATGATACGGGAGTTGCGAAGGTTCAATCCAAAACGGGTATGGATCGCCACCATCAACGTGTCCATCGGGCTTGCAGGGAACTTCGCCTGTAAATAGATCGCGATTCCAAGTCCCATCGTCAAAATTCCGGAAGCGAGGGCAAACAGCTGGTTCATCAGCATTTCCGGCGCATAATTGTTAAAGACAACCAACAGCCAGAAATCAATCAGCATGCCGATCACAAGGATCGATCCGGCAGCTAGTACATCAGGCTTCTTCTTCATGATCAGAGCATTGAGTCCGATCAGGACGATCCCATTGATGAACACAGCCGTACCGACCGTGATCCCGAACATATTCGACTCTCCGACAGCAAGGGCATCCCATGCAGACGCACCCAATCCAGATTTAATGATCAAGGCCACGCCCATTGTCAAAATAAACAATCCAACCGTAAAAAATAATAATCTGCGTTTCATATCTTGTCTCCTTATCTGCAAACGTTATCATCCAAATACGAAAAAAACAGACGAGCTACCTTCCGTATGGAAAGTAGGAGGTCTGACATCTTCAAACATATATTCTTAGTTTACTGTATTTATGGCAAGAAGGCAAAGTTAAATTTTGCATCGGGAGGAAAAAATCTTGGAAGATGGCGAGGCTGTGTCAGTACATATAAGAGGTTGTGAATATCCGGAAAGAGAGGGGATCCACAGAAGGGAAACCATCCTCAAAAGGAAACGGCATCCGATCAATACCCTCCGGATGCCGCGCGCACATACTAACGCTGTTTCTTAAACTGATTGTTTTGACTGTTCCTCTTACCGCCGCCGTCCATCTCAACGACAGGACCGGCATCACCCTTCACACTTGCCGCACTAACCGCAGCCTTCGAAGGATCCTTCTTCCGCTTCGCCATCACAAACACCTCCACTCCTAACATTCCCAACACCCCTAACTTTCCCTCCTCCACCAGAAATATGAGGGACGGACCTCATATTTCTGGTGGAAACGTCGTCCGGATGATTGCATAGCAGCCGATAAATGCTGATGTGACAAGGAATGATGGATGAGTGAAAGGAGGGGAGCGTTCAAAAATCAAGGTCCGTCCCTCCAAATACCCATGAGCAAAACAGGAGCTTGTTTCATATATATAGTAGAAGGAGTTGTATTTTCGGGGAAGGACTGCACTGGTGGAGGGGTGTTGGAATAGGCTGATGAGGGGGATGTTTTCTCCGTTTAATGTTGGGTATGAATTTTTTGTAAATTTATGATTTTTCAACTCTTTAAATATTGCGATATTTTAGAATATCCGTTATATTAGATGTAACAGGAACTCATTCGGGTCTTTTTTTTGAGAGAAAAATGAATGAGTATTCATTCAAAGTGTAAAAAAGGGGGAAACACCATTGGTTCGCAGAATTCAAAAAGCCGCAGTATTAGGATCAGGAGTCATGGGTTCGGGAATCGCCGCTCATCTTGCAAATATCGGTATCCCGACAATGCTATTAGATATCGTGCCGAGAGAGTTAACCGATGAACATAAAGCAAAGGGCCTTACAGAAGAAAGTAAGGCATTTCGCAACCAGTTTAGTGAAAACGCTTTAAAAAAGCTTTTTAAACAAAAACCGGCACCACTTACATCCAAACAGAATGCTTCTCTTATTACGGCAGGAAACTTCGAAGATGATCTTCAGCATATCGGTGATTGTGACTGGGTGATTGAGGTAGTCGTAGAGAACCTGGACATTAAGAAGAAAGTGTTTGAGCAAGTGGAGCGTTACCGTAAACCGGGAAGCATCATCAGTTCGAATACATCAGGGATTTCAATCGAGGCCATGTCTGAAGGAAGAAGTGATGACTTCCAGAAGAACTTCCTGGGAACACATTTCTTCAACCCGCCAAGATATTTAAAACTTCTTGAAGTGATTCCGACAAAGAACACGGATCCAGAAGTCGTAAGCTTTATGAAAACATTCGGTGAAGATGTTCTCGGTAAAGGTGTTGTCATGGCGAAGGATACGCCGAACTTCATTGCCAACCGAATCGGAACATATGGATTACTGATCACCGTACAGGAAATGCTTAAAGGAGGCTATTCAGTCGGTGAAGTGGATTCCGTTACTGGGCCGGTGATCGGGAGACCGAAGAGTGCGACTTTCCGCACGCTTGATGTGGTGGGACTTGATACATTCGCTCACGTTGCGAAGAATGTCTACGATCAGGTGGAAGGTGAAGAACAGAAAGTATTCGAAGTGCCTGCCTTCATGAAGAAAATGCTTGAAAAAGGCTGGTTGGGGAGCAAAAGCGGTCAGGGGTTCTTCCTGAAACAAGGCAAGGAGATCCTTGAACTCAACCCTGAAACGCTTGACTATCAGCCCCGTCAAAAATTGAAAACCCCTTCCCTTGAAATGGCGAAGAATGAAAAAGGGTTAAAAAATAAAGTAAAAGCCCTCGTGTATGCGAAGGATCAGGCAGGTACGCTGCTGTGGAACATCATCTCTCCTGTCTTAACGTATTCGGCACAGCTTCACGGAGAAATCGCCGATGATATCGTAAGCATCGACCAGGCCATGAAGTGGGGCTTCGGTTGGGAAATGGGTCCATTTGAAACGTGGGATGCAATCGGAGTGGAGAAATCCGTTGCCCGCATGAAGGAAGAAGGCCTTCACGTACCGGAATGGGTAGAGAAGATGCTGTCTGAAGGACACGCCGCTTTTTATAAAGAAGAAAATGGAGAGCGTTATTTCTATCACAATGGTGAATATCAGCTTGTAGAACGAAATCCGAAAGCACTCGATTTAAAGGCGCTTAAAAAGCAAGGAAAGCTGATCAAGAAGAACTCAGGAGCCTCCCTGATCGATATCGGTGACGGCATCGCCCTTCTTGAATTCCATTCTCCAAATAACGCAATCGGCATGGATATCACGCAAATGATCAATTTTGCCGTGGAGGAAGTAGAAAAGAATTACAAAGGACTCGTCATCGGGAACCAGGGCAAGAACTTCTGTGTAGGGGCAAACCTTGCGATGATCCTCATGGAAGCACAGGATGACAACGTCTTTGAAATTGACATGGTTGTACGTCACTTCCAACAGGCGATGATGAAGATTAAATATTCTTCTAAACCGGTTGTAGCAGCACCATTTGGGATGACATTAGGCGGAGGAAGCGAAGTCTGTCTGCCGGCTGCACACATCCAGGCGTCTATGGAGACGTACATGGGCCTAGTCGAAGTCGGAGTAGGATTGATCCCTGGGGGAGGCGGAAACAAAGAGCTTTACATGAAGCACTTGGCCAACCTGCCAAATGGAGTGGAGTTCGACCTTCAGAAAGTGGCGAATAAAGTATTCGAAACGATTGCCATGGCGAAGGTTTCCACATCCGGTGATGAAGCAAGGGAAAACAACTTCTTAAATTCAGCAGATGGAGTAAGCGTTAACAATGATCATCTGTTATTTGATGCAAAGCAGGCTGCTTTAAGCCTGTATGAAGCGGGCTATTCAGCACCGATTCGGAAAAAGGTGCCGGTTGTCGGTGAGACGGGATATGCAACACTCCTTCTCGGTGCACAGTCCATGTTCCAGTCAGGATTCATTTCTGAGCATGATTTGATGATCGCGAAGAAGCTCGCATACGTCATCGCAGGCGGTAAAGTGCCATACGGAACGGAAGTCGACGAACAGTACTTGCTGGATCTTGAAAGGGAAGCATTCCTTAGCCTGGTAGCACAGCCGAAATCGCAGCAGCGGATGCAGCACATGCTTGTAAAAGGAAAACCATTACGCAACTGATCATGACATATTAGAAAGCGGGGGAATAACATGCGCGAAGCAGTCATTGTGGCTGGTGCCAGAACACCGGTCGGTAAATCAAGAAAAGGATCACTAGCTCAGGTACGCCCGGATGATCTTGGGGCACTTGTAGTGAAAGAGACCCTCAAACGAGCAGGAAATTATGAAGGGAACATCGATGATTTAATCATCGGATGTGCGATGCCGGAAGCAGAACAAGGGCTGAATATGGCACGGAATATCGGGGGCCTTGCCGGACTTCCTGATTCGGTTCCGGCGATCACGATCAACCGATATTGCTCATCAGGCTTGCAATCCATTGCCTATGCTGCAGAAAAAATCATGCTCGGGCACTCGGATACGGCCATCGCAGGTGGAGCAGAATCCATGAGCCTTGTACCGATGATGGGGCATGTGGTCCGTCCGAATGCGAAGCTTGCTGAACATGCTCCCCAATACTATATGAGCATGGGCCACACTGCTGAACAGGTGGCGAGCAAGTTCGGTGTATCCCGTGAAGATCAGGATGCCTTTGCTGTACGAAGCCACCAAAAAGCAGCCAAAGCGATCGCTGAAGGAAAGTTCGACGATGAAATCGTACCCGTTGATGTACTTCATCGCTCAGTGAACGGTGAAAACAAACTCGTCGAGAAAACCTTCCAATTCTCAAAAGATGAAGGGGTGCGGGCTGAAACGAGTGCGGATGTTCTTGCTAAATTACGACCGGCTTTCAATGTGAAAGGTTCCGTTACGGCAGGGAATTCTTCTCAGACGAGTGACGGCGCGGCAGCAGTCATGGTCATGGACCGGGAAAAGGCAGGCTCGCTTGGACTTCAGCCGATGGCGAAATTCAGAAGCTTTGCAGTAGCGGGCGTACCGCCTGAAATCATGGGGATCGGGCCGGTTGAAGCGATTCCCCGTGCACTGAAGATGGCGGGTCTTGAGCTTTCGGATATCGGCTTGTTCGAACTGAACGAAGCATTCGCGTCTCAATCAATCCAGGTCATCCGTCAGCTGGGACTGGACGAAGACAAAGTAAACGTCAATGGCGGGGCAATTGCACTCGGTCACCCGCTAGGCTGTACAGGGGCGAAACTCACCCTTTCACTCGTACACGAAATGAAGCGCAGAAACCAGCAATTCGGTATCGTCACCATGTGTATCGGCGGCGGAATGGGCGCCGCGGGCGTCTTTGAATTAATCGGTTAACAGGGGAGGGACGGACCTCTAAACAGGCCCCTCCCAACTCCTTCAAAATAATACTTTAGGGGGATTCGAAATGGCGAATCAAACAGAAAAGCTAATCAAAGGTGGAAGTTTCTTAATTGAAGACGTAAGTTATGAGCAGGTTTTCACACCGGAAGAATATTCCGATGAGCAGAAAATGATTGCCAAAACGACGGAAGACTACGTGTTGAATGAAGTGGTACCTGTCATCGAAAATCTTGAAAACCATGAGTTCGACCATTCTGTACGCTTGTTAAAAGAAGCGGGAGATCTTGGACTTCTTGGTGCCGATGTACCTGAAGAGTACGGCGGACTTGGACTGGATAAAGTAAGTTCTGCCCTGATCGCTGAAAAAATGTCCCGTGCCGGCGGATTTTCGATCTCACACGGTGCCCATGTCGGCATCGGTTCACTTCCAATCGTATTGTTCGGTAACGAAGAGCAAAAACAAAAATATCTTCCACCGCTTGCAACTGGCGAAAAGTTAGCTGCTTACGCGTTGACAGAGCCTGGTTCCGGGTCCGATGCACTCGGTGCGAAAGCGACTGCCAAGCTGAACGCAGAAGGCACGCATTACATTTTAAATGGTGAAAAGCAGTGGATCACCAACTCTGCATTTGCCGATGTATTCGTCGTGTATGCGAAAATCGATGGGGAGCATTTCTCAGCGTTCATCGTTGAAAAAGAATTCCCTGGCGTTTCGACAGGTCCTGAAGAGAAGAAAATGGGAATCAAGAGTTCTTCAACCCGCACACTGATCCTTGAAGACGCTCAAATTCCGGTTGAAAACCTACTTGGCGACGCAGGAAAAGGGCACATCATCGCCTTCAACATCCTGAATATCGGACGCTATAAATTAGGTGTAGGGGCTGTCGGGGCCAGCAAACGTGCATTTGAAGTGACGGTTCAATACACAAATCAACGTCAGCAGTTCAAGACACCGATTTCAGGCTTCAACTTGACGAAAGAAAAGCTGTCGACAATGGCTTCTAAATTATATGCGGCAGAGAGCTCCGTCTATCGTACTGTAGGATTGTTCGAAGACCGTATGAGTCAACTGACTGACGAAGAAGTGAAAAACGGTACAGAAGTGGCAAAGTCCATCGCAGAATATGCGATCGAGTGTTCACTGAACAAATTCTTCGCAACAGAAGTGCTGGATTATGTAGTCGATGAAGGCGTACAGCTTCACGGCGGATACGGCTTCATGCAAGAATATGAAATCGAGAGAATGTACCGTGACTCCCGCATCAACCGTATTTTTGAAGGGACGAATGAAATCAACCGTCTCCTCGTGCCTGGCACATATCTCCGTAAAGCCATGAAAGGTGAACTTCCATTGCTTCAAAAAGCGCAGGCACTTCAAGAAGAATTGATGATGCTGATGCCTGAAGAGGTTGGCGACGAGCCGCTTGCACAAGAAAAATACCTTGTGAAAAATGCGAAGAAAATCGGCTTGATGCTTGCCGGATTGGCTGCTCAAAAATTCGGAAAAGCGCTTGAAAAAGAACAGGAAATCCTTGTGAACATTGCCGACATCGTTTCCAACGCTTACGCAATGGAATCGGTTGTCCTACGTACAGAGAAAGCCATCAATAAAGTGGGAGTGGAAAAAGCGAAACAAAAGCTTCTTTACACTCAGATCTTCTGTCAGGAAGCGTTCAACGAAATCGAGCAACACGCCAAGGAAACACTTGTTGGAACAGAAACGGGCGATACCCTGCGCATGATGCTTTCCGCACTGCGTAAATTCACTCGCCACACACCAATCAACGTTATCGCCACAAAGCGTGCTGCATCAGAAAAACTGATCGACGCTGAAAAGTATACAGTGTAAGAAGGGGACGGACCTCATGGGGATGGGGTCCGTTTTTTTTGTGGGGTTTGTCTGTTGAAAAAAAGGTTAAGTTTGTCAGTTAAAAATAACGGATATTTTGCCTGTTAAAAAAGCAGGATAATTTGTCAGTTAAATAAAACGGATATTTTAACTGTTGAAAAAACAACATAATTTAACAGTCAAACATAAAGAAGATTTCACCTGTTAAACAAAATCAAAAATTCAACTGACAAACACAACAATATAAACGCTATTCATTTGACAACATCCCCCCAATTACATACGATATGTTTAAATGTTTAAACATATCGAAAAAGGTGGTTGTTCTCATGAATAAGACTGTGTTAATTACTGGCGCATCAAGTGGAATCGGACTGCACTTCAGTCATAAGTTCGCCGAATCCGGCCATGACGTGATTCTTGTGGCGAGAAGTGAAGAGAAGCTTGTCTCCCTTTCACAGGAAATGAAGGAAAAGTACGGGGTGAAGGCATACGCATTCCCAGCAGACTTGTCTAAACCTGACGCGGTGAAGGAGCTGTATGATAAACTTCAGTCTCATCAGCTGCAGGTGGATACTCTTATCAACAATGCAGGCTTCGGTTTGTTTGGGGAATTTGAAGACACTGACCTTACGACAGAGGTGGATATGATTTCTGTGAACATCACCGCCCTGACGGCATTGTGCAAACTCATAGGAAAAGATATGGTGAGCCGGAAGCGTGGACAGATCTTGAATGTGGCCTCTACGGCAGCGTTCCAGCCTGGACCTCTGATGGCCGTGTATTATGCCACGAAGGCCTATGTACTGTCTTTTTCAGAAGCATTGGCGAATGAGTGGGCATCACACGGGGTGAAAGTGACGGCGCTCTGTCCGGGGGCAACGGAGACGGGCTTCAGTGATGCAGCAGACCTCCATTCCTCGAAGCTCTTTCAATCCGGGGTCATGAGCGTGGAAGAAGTCGTGGAGGAAGGATACAGGCAAATGATGAACACGAACAAAACGGTGATCGTACCGGGTCTGAAAAATAAAATCCTGACAAGTACCGTCCGGTTTATCCCGCGCAAGCTCGTACCAGCCATCGTCCGTAAAGTTCAAGAACGGGTATAATGGAAACGAAATGGTGGAAGGGAGAAGGTTATGGGGCAAAAAGCTATAGATACATTCCGTGCATGTATCCCGTTATTTCAGGCGCTTAGTGATCCTTATCGACAGGATATCATCCTGCTTCTCGCCGGGCAGGAGCCACTTACGGTGAATCAGATTACCGAAAACCTTACATTATCGCGTCCGGCTGTTTCCCATCATTTGAAAATTTTAAGGGAGCAGCAGTTGGTATCGCTGGAACAGAAGGGCACACAGCGGTTTTATTCCCTGGCATTGAAGGATGCGACCTCTCTTTTGAAAGAGCTGGTTGAAACTGTGGAAGCACAGTGTGAATGAAGGATATATGCGATGATTGGCGAATATTAAGAAGTGAATGTGTTAGGATGGGCAGCCCCTCCAGGCATTAATGAAAGGTGGTGTAATGATGTCGTTGACTTTTTATTCTTATCCGAAATGCGGGACGTGCAGGAAAGCGAAAAAGTGGCTTGAAGATCACAATGTTGAAATGAATGAAATACATATCGTCGAGAATCCTCCCTCAAAGGATGAGCTCAAAAGCTTATATGAAAAAAGCGGACTCCCGCTGAAGAAATTTTTTAATACGAGCGGGAAGAAATACCGTGAACTTGGCTTAAAAGATAAAGTGAATTCGGCAAGCGATGATGAATTGCTGGATATTCTTTCTTCTGACGGAATGCTGATCAAACGTCCACTCACAACAGATGGAAACAAGGTATCAGTAGGATTCAAGGAAGAAACGTTTGCAGAAATGTGGAAGTGAGACAGGCCCGTTCACAGACAAGGGGAAAGTTTCAATATTCACACTTAGTTTTCTTGCTTTTACAGTGAAAAGTGTGTCAATATTAGGTTGTATAACTAGCATTTGGAGGGATAGAGAATGAGTTCACCGAAAGAACTTCGTTTTTCAGAAGAACATGAGTGGGTCAAGGCCGAAGGGGAAAATGTACGCGTAGGAATCACAGCTTTTGCACAGTCTGAGCTGGGCGATATCGTATTTGTTGAGCTTCCTGAAGCGGGAGATGAGATCAAAGCAGGCGAACCATTCGGCAGCGTGGAATCGGTTAAGACTGTTTCTGAACTGTATGCACCTGTATCTGGTAAAGTGGTGGAAGTGAATGAAGAGCTGTCTGACAGCCCTGAGTTCGTGAACGAGTCACCTTACGAAAAGGCATGGATGATCGTTGTTGAACCTTCAGATGCTGGAGAAGTAGACAAGCTTATGACTGCTGAACAGTATGATGAAATGATCAATGAAGGCTAATATTCTTCCTGAACACCTTGAGGATTCCTCAAGGTGTTTTGTTTTTCTTTTGGGGCATGATAGGGATAAACGTTGTTGTCGAATCACCACAGGCAACAGTTTTTATATCGATCCAGCTTCAATATAGAAAGGATGACCCTATATGGCGTTAGAACCGAAACAGGTAGATGTCACGAGCCGCGTGACAGGCCGGTTGAATAACGGAGAAGTCACATTATTTCTTGATGATCAGCCGGTGGGCAAGATGCTATTGTCTCTTGAGGGCTTAACGATGGAACCGAACTTTGAGGCGAAGGAAAATAAGATTTACCAAAGCTACACTGCCACCGAAGGACGGGATGCAAGGTATACAGATTGTGATGAAGGCGGCTGGTGTTAAAAGCCATATGGTGCCGGTTCTCCTTTAGGAGGGGACTGGCATCACTTGTCTATTCCCCATCACATGAGCATGGGGCTTGCGCTTTTTTTTATAAACATGAGAAAATAAAAGTAGAAAGTGGACATCATCTCTTGTTATTTGAATATACTATCCTAATCTTATTTCTGAAAGATAAGGTGATGATCATGATGGAACTTGATGAAAAAGTAATCATTGTGGAAGGTACAACTGACAAGCGAAAAGTAAAGGACATCATTAAAGAACCGATTGAAATCATTTGTACAAATGGAACAATCAGTATAACGAAAATGGACGAACTCATCGATGAGCTGTTTGAAAGGGATGTATATATCCTTGTCGATGCCGATGATGCCGGAGAGAAATTACGAAAGCAGTTCAAGCGTGAATTCCCTGAAGCGGGGCATCTGTACATCGACCGTATGTATAAGGAAGTGGCAGCAGCACCGGAGTACCACCTTGCCTCTGTGCTGATTGGTGCGAATATCGATGTGCATAAAGAATATCTTGGAAAAAGGATGATCTAGTTTTGATTGAGGTTAGCTCTACAGAAGCATTGTGCGATCGGATTGAAGAACATGCATTGGAAGCGGTCTACCTGTACACCCCGATGTGCGGGACGTGCCAGGTTGCAGGCAAAATGATGGAAGTCGTGGAGAAGCTTCCACAATCCTTCCACTTTACGAAAGCCAACTTGAACTACCTGCCCGAATTTGCAAAGAAGCAATCCGTCGAAAGTGTTCCATGCTTGATATTATTTAAAGATGGTACCGAGAAAGAAAGGATTTACGCCTTTCAGTCTGTCCCATTCTTATATGAAAGCCTCAATAAAATTGCCGTTGATTAATGGGGGAGAGACCTTTTCAAGAAGGTCTTTTTTTATTTGCCCAGATTTTCGTTCTACATACGCAGACATATTTCTCGGGAAATGGTGCGAAAGATAGCAGGTTTTGACTGGTTGTAAGCCGGATTCTTATTGTTCGACAAATATGACACTACTGTTCAAAAACTGTCGAGAATGGGTGGCAGGATTTGCTGGCGATAAGTGGAAATCATCTGTATAGACGATTCCTGGGAGGGTATTTATGCGCAAATATTTAGAGGAATTAGTAGATCAGTGTCAGTCCCGCTATCATTTACAATTTTTATTTCCTGATCATCCGTTTATCCTTCAATTTCAGTGCAGGGAAGAAACATATGGCATATCGATTTCAAGCAGGGGATGTACTGTAGAAGAACAGTGTGAAGAAGCGCATTTTATCATTGAAGGCGAGCAAAATCACATCGTCTCTTTATTTTCGGGTGAAGACCGATTATCGCAATTGATCGAAGCAGGAATGCTCTCGGTAAAAGGCGGCTACCGCCCGCTGCTTTTCGTTGAATCGGTCCTTTGGCTCACGCGTTCCAAAATGAAGGAATCCATTGAAGTATAAAAAAATGAAAGAAAAAGAATTGACACACTTCTACAACCGATGATAGAATCTCTCTTGTAGCAAATTTTCAGAGTCTTTAACCAATCATAATAATTAAATAATCGATACTTTACTCTTATTTAGAGAGGTGGAGGGACGTGCCCTATGAAGCCCGGCAACCGTCAATGCAAATTGAAATGGTGCCAATTCACTCAAAGCAGTGCTTTGAAAGATGAGAGAAAGGATAGTCCTATATGATTATGCCTTTCTGCTTATCGCAGGAAGGCATTTTTTATTCGTTACAGGAAAAGCTAGTGATCACTTAGCACTAGGGGTGCACATATAATCCTGATTAAAAAGGTCGTTTTACTTAGAAAGAAGGTGGCAGGCAGCATGATTTCAATTTCTGATGTGAAAAAAATCTATCCATCCAAATCCGGACCGATTTCAGCTGTTGATGGTGTAAACATCAACGTGGCACAAGGTGAAATCTTTGGGGTGATCGGCTACAGCGGAGCGGGTAAAAGTACATTGATCCGTATGCTCAATGGCCTCGAGGTCCCAACGGAAGGAATCGTGGACGTGAATGGGCAGAAGATATCAGAGATAAAAGGAAGGGAACTGCGGGAAGCGAGGCAGTCGATCGGGATGATCTTTCAGCACTTCAATCTTCTATGGTCACGGACTGTATTGGAAAACATCCAGTTTCCTTTGGAAATAGCCGGTGTATCGAAGAAAGACAGGAAGAAAAGGGCCAAAGAATTATTGGAGCTGGTCGGTTTGGAAGGGAGAGGCGATGCGTATCCTTCACAGCTGAGCGGCGGGCAGAAACAGAGGGTCGGGATTGCAAGGTCACTGGCCAATAACCCCAACGTCCTGCTTTGCGATGAAGCGACTTCCGCATTGGATCCCCAAACGACAGATTCAATCCTGGATTTACTCGTGGATATTAATAAGAGGCTGGGGCTGACAATCGTATTGATCACTCATGAAATGCATGTGATCCAAAAGATCTGTCACCGGGTCGCTGTCATGGAACAGGGGAAAGTGGTGGAAATCGGTGATGTTCTCGATGTGTTCCGCAACCCGAAAGAGAATGTGACCAAGCGATTTGTTCAAGAAGTTTCCCAAAGAGAGGAAACGGAAGAAACGGTCGAGCACTTATTGGAACAGTATCCAAACGGAAAGGTGCTGAAATTCACATTCGTCGGTGAATCGACTGAACAACCGCTCATTACTAGCTTAATCAGGAGGTTCGACCTTGACGTCAATATCATCCAGGGCCAGATTTCCCAGACGCAAAAAGGAGCGTACGGCACATTGTTTGTCCACTTGGATGGAGACGGTGAGACGATTCAAGAAGCGGTTGCCTTTGTCGAGCAGCAGTTGGTAAAAGTGGAGGTGCTTGAAGGATGATTGAAAATCTGTTTCCGAATGTAGATTGGGAAAAGATGTGGGAAGCTACCCTTGAAACCCTCTATATGACAGGCATGTCGGTAGTGATTACATTTGTACTAGGCTTGATTCTGGGAATACTTCTCTTTCTCACTTCCAAGGAGAATCTGTGGGAGAATAAGCTCACCTATACGGTGACGAGTGCAGTGGTGAATGTGTTTCGCTCGATTCCCTTCATCATCCTGATCGTATTATTGATTCCTTTCACCAAATTTTTACTCGATACGATCAGGGGGGCAAACGCGGCACTGCCGGCACTGATCATCGGGGCAGCCCCATTCTATGCCCGTATGGTCGAGATTGCACTGCGTGAAGTGAATAAAGGTGTCATCGAAGCAGCAAAAGCAATGGGGGCGAAAACGAGCACGATCATATGGAAAGTCCTCATACCCGAATCACTTCCGGCATTGATATCAGGAATTACGGTTACGGCGATCGCCCTTGTCGGTTACACGGCAATGGCAGGTGTGATCGGGGCTGGAGGTCTCGGTAACCTTGCTTACCTCGATGGATTCCAGCGCAGCAGGGAAGATGTGACATTGGCAGCGACGATCATGATTCTGCTTGTCGTGTTTGCCATTCAAATTCTGGGTGATTTCTTTACAAATAAATTAGACAAACGATAAAGGAGAGAATATCAAATGAAAAAATGGTTAGCAGGAGTTATTGCAGCAACAAGTATTTTTGGACTGGCAGCATGCGGGAGTGATTCAGGATCCGGCGATGGTGATGAAAAAGAATTAGTGGTAGGGGCTTCGAATGTACCCCATGCCGAAATCCTTGAAAAAGTAAAACCGATCCTGGAAGAAGAGGGTATCGACTTACAGATTGAAACGTATCAGGACTATATCCTTCCGAATAAAGACCTGGATAATGGTGATCTGGATGCGAACTATTTCCAAACGACGCCTTACATGGATCTTCAAATGAAGGATAATGACTATGACTTCGTCAATGCTGGTGGCATCCACATCGAGCCAATCGGTGTGTATTCAAAGAAATACAAATCACTTGAAGACCTTCCTGAAGGGGCGACGATCTTGATGAGTAACTCTGTGTCTGACCATGGGCGCATCCTTACACTCCTTGAGAAAAAAGGTCTCATCACGTTAAAGGATGGAGTGGAAAATACACAGGCACAGCTTGAAGATATTAAAGATAACCCACGAAACCTGAAGTTTGATTATGAATACGAAGCGGCACTGCTGCCACAAATGTATGAAAATGAAGAAGGCGACGCAGTCGTAATCAATTCCAACTATGCAATTGATGCAGGATTGAAACCTCTTGAAGATTCCATTGCCATCGAGGACAGCAACTCCCCATATGTAAACGTGATTGCTGTTAATAAAGGCGATGAAAACAAAGAAGAAGTGAAAGCATTGGTAAAAGCACTCCGTTCGAAAGAAATCCAGGAATTTATCAATGAAGAGTGGGACGGCGCGGTAGTCCCGGTATCGGAATAACGAGAAGCAGCGGCTTTCATTTAGCCGGACATAATCCGAACGAATTCTCCTTGAAGTGAATTCGTTCGGATTTCTTTTTGCCCACATATTCAATTCATGACTGGCTCATACTATTTTGGATGAATCATTTTTTGAATTGGAGATGAAAGAGATGCAGATGGAACCGAGAAATACGACAGAAGCAGCACTGCTTGATTATAAAATGGGACTTGGGGTCTTCACTGAAAAGATGCCTGAGCTGGCAGAGCATTACAATACATTCACTGAACACTGTTTCAGGGAAGGTGTGCTTTCCAAAAAAGATAAGCAGTTGATTGCATTGGGCATCAGCCTCTACTCACAGGATGAATACTGTATCATCTATCACACAAAGGGATGTCTCGATCAAGGATGCTCTGAAGAGGAAATCCTTGAAGCAATCGGGGTGACAGCTGCATTCGGTGGCGGAGCAGCCATGAGCCAGGCTGTCACACTCGTCCAGCAATCGATACAGGATTTGAATCAATTGAAGCAATAGTCACGAAAAAAACCAGGACGCTGTTCGATCAGCTTCTGGTTTTTTTATGACTGTTTTCGTAAACATTGTTACCTTAACCGCTTATCTTCTTACCCAAGTGTTCTCAATCCGGTCCCAGGATACCTCGGCTGGAAATCGAAACAATCAGGGCTCACCGCAGAGAGAAGTGTACCCGCCTGAAACTAATAAACATGTATGTAAATTCATAAATTTACACCGACACGCTATTATTTGGCAGTATAATGGCGGAATTTTGTGAAAACTTATAGGTAGACCCCCGGTGACACCAAGGAGAGAAGAATACAAGAAAAAATGGAGAAAAACCGGTTTTGTCTTGTGAACGTGGGGGTAGTATAGTTGTAAAGTAATTAAAAACCTGAAAGGAATGATTCATTATCGACTCTCTTGAGAGTATCTCGTACACAAGTGAAATGGAAAAAGCTATGCATGGAGCCCATGGGATTGGTTATGAGGTGTACAAACGAAAGCATGATGTCAGGATGCAAGTAGAGAAGAAAAGAGAGCAGGACTATAAGGAAAGCCGCAGAATGATTGCTGCATTTGATCGTAAAGTGCATGCTAATATATAATAAGGAAGAAAAGAGAAACCAGTGTAGCAGATGCACTGGTTTTTTTAATGAATCGGTATTCGTGTGTTAAAGTGAATGGGTTCGGTCTTTCAGGAAGACGAAGAATATGCCCCCCTGAAGTCTGCACAGGCGATAAATATTGGTTTGACGTCACGCTACATTTTTCCGCCGGTTTAGGCGGACAATAGAAGAGGCAGCTCATCTCAGATTAGCACGATATGGATATCCTGAAAAAGTTGATAATAGCTTTTATTTGTTATAAGATTGTAATGAGAATAAATTGAGAATGATTAAAGAATTGTATTCTTAAATTCATTATAAAGTCACGGAGGTATATACACATGGCAGGTTCTACTTTAACAATTAAAGATCTTCATGTTGAGATTGAAGGAAAGGAAATCCTGAAAGGGGTTAACCTTGAAATTAAAGGTGGAGAAATCCACGCAGTAATGGGTCCGAATGGTACAGGTAAATCAACTTTATCTTCTGCGATCATGGGTCACCCGAAGTATGAAGTGACAAAAGGAAGCATCACGTTTGACGGGGAAGATGTTCTGGAAATGGAAGTAGACGAGCGTGCACGCGTAGGTCTATTCCTTGCAATGCAATATCCAAGTGAAATCAGCGGTGTAACGAACGCAGACTTCTTACGTTCTGCTGTCAACAGCCGTCGTGAGGAAGGCGATGAAATTTCACTTATGAAATTCATCCGTAAAATGGATGCTGAGATGGAATATTTAGAAATGGATCCGGATATGGCTCAACGTTATTTAAACGAAGGGTTCTCTGGCGGAGAGAAAAAACGTAACGAAATCCTTCAATTAATGATGATCGAACCAAAAATCGCGATTCTTGATGAAATCGATTCAGGTCTTGATATCGATGCTCTTAAAGTTGTTTCCAAAGGGATCAACAAAATGCGCGGTGAAGATTTCGGATGCTTGATCATCACTCACTATCAGCGCCTTCTTAACTACATCACACCTGACCACGTTCACGTTATGATGCAGGGACGCATTGTGAAATCAGGCGGCGAAGAATTAGCGCAGCGCCTTGAAGCAGAAGGATATGACTGGATCAAAGAAGAATTGGGAATCAAAGACGAAACTGTCGGCCAAGAAGCGTAAGTGTTAGGGGGATGAAAATGACTGTTGAAACGAAACTACCAGTAGATCACGATTATGTCAGCTCCTACTCGAAACAACTTGGAGAGCCGGAATGGTTAACAACCCTTCGTACAGATGCCTTTAATAAAGTAAAGGATCTTAGCCTTCCAGTTGCTGATAAAACGAAAATCACAAATTGGAATTTTACTCAATTCCAAAAACATACGGTTGATAGTGATGCGTTTTCATCATTGAGTGAGCTGCCAGAAGAAGCAAAAGCATTAGTCGATTTAGAAGATACAGATCAAAGTCTTTATATCCAGCGGAATAACACACCTGCTTTTCTTTCTCTTTCAAATGAATTGAAAGACAAAGGTGTTATTTTCACGGATATCCTGACAGCGGTGAAAGAGCACAGTGAACTTGTTCAAAAGTATTTCATGACTGAAGGCGTGAAAGTTGATGAGCATAAGCTTACAGCTCTTCATGCGGCACTGATGAATGGAGGAGCATTCCTTTACATTCCGAAAAACGTTGAATTGTCTAAGCCGATTCAAGCGGTATATGTACATGACAATGCTGAAGTTGCTATGTTCAACCACGTATTGGTTGTAGCTGAAGACAACAGTTCAGTCACATATGTTGAAAACTATATCTCTACAACGGATGTAGAAGACGGCGTGTACAATATCGTAACGGAAGTGTTGGCGAAGGATAATGCGAAAGTGGCATACGGTGCTGTGGATAACCTGGCAAGCGGATTGACGACATATGTAAACCGTCGCGGGATTGCTGCAAGAGATGCGCGCATCGAATGGGCTTTAGGATTGATGAACGACGGGGACACTGTGTCTGAAAACGTCACGAACCTGATGGGCGACGGCTCATATGGCGATACGAAAACAGTTGTCGTAGGTCGCGGCAAGCAAAAGCAAAACTTCACGACAAAAGTCGTTCACTTCGGTAAAAACTCTGAAGGTTACATCTTGAAGCATGGCGTCATGAAAGACGAAGCGTCATCCATCTTTAACGGTATCGGCAAGATCGAACACGGAGCTTCCAAGTCAAACGCAGAGCAAGAGTCACGCGTATTGATGCTCAGTGAAAAAGCCCGTGGAGATGCGAATCCGATCCTTCTGATCGATGAAGATGATGTAACGGCAGGACACGCAGCTTCTGTTGGACGCGTTGATCCACTGCAGCTTTACTATCTGATGAGCCGCGGTATCCCGCAGCATGAAGCAGAGCGTCTTGTGATTCACGGATTCCTTGCACCGGTTGTGAAACAGCTTCCGATCGAAGGAGTCAAAAAACAACTGGTTGAGGTTATTGAAAGGAAAGTAAACTAATGGATGTCAGAGAGATTCGTAAACAATTTCCGATTCTCGACCAGGAAGTAAACGGCCATCCACTTGTTTATCTAGACAGTGCCGCAACCTCACAAAAGCCAGTATCCGTTATTGAAGCGATGAATGATTATTATCGTGGATACAACTCAAACGTCCACCGTGGTGTCCACACTCTTGGTACAAGGGCGACAGACGGTTATGAAGGCGCACGGGAAAAGGTGCGTAATTTTATAAACGCTTCTTCCACCCAAGAGGTGATTTTCACCCGTGGGACGACGACAGCAATCAATACGGTTGCAGCCAGTTTCGGCCGCGCAAACCTGTCAGAGGGAGACGAAATTGTGATCACGCACATGGAGCATCACAGTAACATCATTCCCTGGCAGCAAGTGGCCAAAGAAACAGGTGCAACGTTAAAATATGTCCCTCTTCAGGAAGACGGGACGATCACGATGGAGGATGCGAGAGCTACCATTACATCCAACACAAAAATCGTGTCCATCATGATGGTTTCAAACGTACTCGGTACGATGAACCCAATCAAGGAAATCACCAAGGTCGCTCATGAAAATGGCGCGGTCATGGTTGTGGACGGAGCTCAGGCAGCTCCCCATATGAAAGTGGACGTACAGGACCTGGACTGTGATTTCTTCGCATTCTCCGGTCATAAAATGGTCGGTCCTACAGGGATCGGCGTGCTCTACGGTAAGAAAAAGCATCTGAACAACATGGAACCGGTCGAATTCGGCGGGGAAATGATCGACTTTGTCGGTCTTCAGGAGTCTACATGGAAAGAGCTTCCGTGGAAATTTGAAGGCGGTACGCCAATCATTGCAGGTGCCATCGGTCTCGGTGCAGCGATCGACTTCCTGGAGCAGGTCGGACTTCATCATATCGAGGAGCATGAACATAAGCTTGCGGCTTATGCCCTCAACAAGATGAACGAAATTGAAGGCATGACCATTTATGGACCTAAAGATCCGGGACAGCGTGCAGGGCTTGTCACATTCAACATTGATGACGTCCATCCCCATGATGTGGCAACGGTGCTTGACGCGGAAGGGATTGCCGTCCGTGCAGGTCATCACTGTGCACAACCGCTCATGAAATGGCTGAACGTTTCTGCAACAGCAAGGGCAAGCTTCTATCTGTATAATACGGAGGAAGATATTGATAAGCTGGTTGCAGGCCTGGTGAAGACAAAGGAGTTTTTCAGCGATGTCTTTTAATAATTTAGATCAGTTATATCGACAAGTCATCATGGATCATTACAAAAACCCCCGCAACAAAGGTTCGTTGGAAGATGGCAGCTTTACCATCGACATGAACAACCCGACTTGCGGTGACCGTATCCACTTGACGTTGAAAGTGGAAGACGGTGTCGTCACTGATGCGAAGTTTGACGGGGAAGGCTGCTCGATCTCCATGGCTTCCGCTTCGATGATGACGCAGGCCGTCAAGGGGAAAGAGGTTGAAAAAGCCCTTAAGCTTTCCAAAATCTTCTCTGATATGATGCAGGGTAATGAGTATGATGAAGATGTAGATTTAGGAGATATAGAAGCATTACAAGGAGTCGCTAAATTCCCGGCACGCATCAAATGTGCGACATTGGCCTGGAAAGCGATGGAAAAAGGAGTGGCAGAGGAAGAGCAGGAATAGTGCTCTCCTCTTGACCCTACCAAAGAATGGAGGAACCAACATGGCTAAGAAAGCGCCTGAGATCGGAGATTATAAATACGGTTTTAGTGATAAAGACGTATCGATTTTCCGTTCTAAACGTGGTTTAACGCGAGAAATCGTAGAAGAAATTTCCCGTATGAAAGATGAGCCTAAGTGGATGCTTGATTTCCGTTTGAAGTCACTTGAGCATTTCTATAATATGTCTATGCCTCAATGGGGCGGAGACATGCAGGAACTGAACTTTGATGAAATCACATATTATGTGAAGCCTTCAGAAAAGTCAGAGCGCAGCTGGGATGAAGTACCTGAAGAAATCAAGCAGACGTTTGATAAATTAGGTATTCCTGAAGCTGAACAAAAATATCTTGCAGGGGTTTCTGCTCAGTATGAGTCAGAGGTTGTTTACCACAACATGCAAGAAGATCTTGAAGAGATGGGTATCGTATTCAAAGATACAGATTCTGCTCTGAAAGAAAATGAAGAACTGTTCCGCGAGCACTGGGCAAAGGTTATTCCTCCAACGGATAACAAATTTGCTGCCCTTAACTCAGCTGTGTGGTCAGGTGGATCATTCATCTATGTGCCTAAAGGCATAAAAGTGGACACACCGCTGCAAGCTTACTTCCGTATCAACTCAGAAAACATGGGTCAGTTCGAGCGTACGTTGATCATCGTTGACGAAGGCGCGAGCGTACACTATGTTGAAGGTTGTACGGCACCTGTATACACAACGAATTCACTTCACTCTGCAGTCGTGGAAATCATCATCAAGAAGGACGCGTACTGCCGTTACACGACGATTCAGAACTGGGCGAACAACGTGTTCAATCTGGTGACGAAGCGTGCGGTATGTGAAGCGAACGCGACGATGGAATGGGTTGACGGAAACATCGGTTCGAAATTGACGATGAAATATCCGGCAGTCATCCTGAAAGGTGAAGGCGCCCGCGGTATGACGTTATCGATTGCACTTGCAGGAAAAGGTCAGCACCAGGATGCCGGAGCGAAAATGATTCACCTTGCACCGAATACATCATCTACGATCGTATCTAAATCCATCTCCAAACATGGTGGTAAAGTAACGTATCGTGGAATTGTACACTTCGGCCGCAAAGCGGAAGGTGCACGCTCAAACATCGAGTGTGACACGCTGATCATGGATAATCAGTCCACTTCCGATACGATTCCTTACAACGAAATCCTTAACGATAACATCTCGTTAGAGCACGAAGCGAAGGTTTCTAAAGTATCTGAAGAACAATTATTCTATCTGATGAGCCGTGGTATCTCTGAGGAAGAAGCAACTGAAATGATCGTAATGGGCTTCATCGAGCCATTCACGAAAGAACTTCCAATGGAATACGCAGTTGAAATGAACCGTCTGATCAAATTTGAGATGGAAGGTTCAATCGGTTAATTCATATGATCAACTCCCTCGATTTGTATCGAGGGAGTTTTTTCTATTTAAATGCACCAGCGCTCAATCCCAGCGAAAGAATTTCCAATTCCCGTATGATAAAATGGACATGTTCATAATAAAGAAGGTGAATGCGGATGATATACATAGGTGTGACAGGTTGGGGAGACCATGATTCTCTTTATGAGCATGTATCGCCCAGGGATAAATTAAAAGAATACGGCGCTCATTTTCCAATCGTGGAGGTGGACACGACATTCTATGCGGTCCAGCCTATTCGGAATGCTGAAAAATGGGTAAGGGAAACGCCGGAGGATTTCAAATTCATCGTGAAGGCATACCAAGGGATGACGGGGCATCAGCGGGGAGACATTCCGTTTGAAACGAGGGAAGGGATGTTCAACGCGTTCAGGGAATCCCTCGCTCCCTATACGGAAGCCGGAAAACTGGCGATGGTGCTCCTTCAATTCCCGCCGTGGTATGAGTGTAAGAAGGAAAATGTCGATTATATCCGGTATTGCCGGGAGCAGCTGAAGGGATATCCGCTTGCGCTCGAGTTTCGGCATCAAAGCTGGTACAAGCCTCAGTTCAGGGATAAAACGCTGGCTTTTATGAAAGAGGAAGGATGGATCCACAGTATTTGTGATGAACCGCAGGCAGGGGAAGGATCGGTGCCCCGGGTTCTCGAGGCGACAGACAAGCATGCGACCTTGATCCGTTTCCATGGCAGGAATCTGTATGGATGGAACAAGCCGAACGGGGAAGACTGGCGGGAGGTCCGCTATTTGTATCGCTACAACACTGCAGAGCTTGAAGAATGGATCCCTCATATCCATAAGCTTCATGAACAGTCCAAGGATATCTATATCTTATTTAATAATAATTCCGGCGGCGACGCGGCCGATAATGCCAAAGAACTCATTGACTTACTGGGGATCGATTATGAAGGACTCGCACCGAAACAACTGGATTTATTTTAACTGACAGGAGATGAACGGAGCATGGAATGGATTGTACTAGTATCCATTGGGTTACTGGCAGGGGCGATCGGGTCCCTGGTCGGTCTGGGGGGCGGTGTGATCATCGTCCCTGCATTGATTTACTTCGGGACATACACCACCTTGATCGATGGGATGAATCCGCAGACAGCTGTGGGTACCTCCCTTGTCATAATGATCTTTACAGGGCTGTCGTCGACACTTGCCTATTTAAAGCATAAGACCGTTGATTATAAAAGTGGATTGATCTTCTTTGCAGGAAGCGGACCCGGGTCCATACTTGGGGCATGGGTGAACAAAGGATTGAATATGGAAAGCTTCAACCTCTATTTCGGGATTTTTATGATTCTGATCGCCATTGTCCTGATGGTCCGCAATAAATTAAAACCAATCGAGAAATTCAAGGATGCCTCCTTCCAAAGGGAATTCACCGACCCGGCAGGAGAGACGTTCAGGTATGGTTATCCACCCCTTTTGGGTGCGCTGATCGCATTTGCGGTAGGATTCACTTCAGGCCTCTTCGGCATCGGGGGCGGATCCCTGATGGTGCCTGCGATGATCTTGATTTTCTTATTCCCTCCCCATGTGGCGATTGCGACATCGATGTTCATGATCTTTCTGTCTGCGCTGGTCAGTTCAGGAGCACATGTCATGTTTGGGAATGTGAAATGGCTCTATGCCCTGGCTCTTATTCCTGGGGCATGGATCGGTGCGAAGTTCGGGGCCTATTTAAATACAAAGCTTGAATCCCAGTCGTTGGTCAGCGTCTTGCGTATTATACTGATATTATTGGGTGTACGGTTGATTTATCAAGGTATAACAGGATAATATACCTCCAATAGGAGTGAATAGAGAGATGAGAGAAACCATTCATATATACCATACAAATGATTTGCACAGTCATTTTGAACACTGGCCGAGAATCAGGGAATTTTTGAAATCGAGGAAGAAGTGGCACCACAGTGAAGGAGAACCGGTTTATGTATTCGACATCGGCGATCATGTAGACCGTTCTCATCCGTTAACGGAAGCGACGCTTGGAAAAGGGAACGTCGCGTTACTGAATGAGGTGGGATTCGATGCTGTCACAATCGGAAACAACGAAGGAATCACACTTGATTATCACGAGTTGGACCATCTGTATGACGATGCAGCATTTCCAGTCATCGTCGGGAATCTGTTGGACCGTTCGTCGCAGCTTCCCCAATGGGTGAAAAAGCATCATACGTTCCAGACTCAAAGCGGTATGAGAATAGGGGTACTGGGGTTGACCGCCTTTTTTAAACCCTTTTATGAAGCCCTTGGCTGGCATATCACCTCTCCGATGGAAGAACTGGGGGGATTGATTGAAGAGATTGCCTCAGATGTGGATATGATCGTCCTTCTCTCTCATTTAGGGATACGGGATGACGAGCTGATTGCCGAGCGCTGGCCGGAGATAGACGTCATTCTTGGTGCACACACACATCATGTGCTTCATCAAGGGAAAGAAATCCAGGGGACGATGCTTGGTGCTGCAGGGAAATACGGGCACTATGTCGGTCATATGATGATCGAGATTGATGGTGAGAGGAAACAGATCACGTCTAAGAAAGCACAGCTCTATGGCCATCAAGAACTTCCTTGTGTTGAAGAAGAGAAAGGGGAAGCGTGCAGTTGGGTGAAAGAAGGAGAAGGGTTACTGAATGAGGAAGTGGCCAAGCTTACGGCCCCGGTCTCTACAGACTGGTTTCAGCCTTCTTCCCTCCCACAGCTGTTGAGCGATGCCCTTCAGGAATGGTGTGAAGCCGATTGTGCTTTTCTAAATTCCGGTCTCCTGTTGGAAGGGCTGAAAGAAGGAAGCGTCACGAAGCAGGATCTGCATCG
The DNA here is from genome assembly GCF_011398925.1 of Bacillus sp. KH172YL63. Taxonomy (NCBI): domain Bacteria; kingdom Bacillati; phylum Bacillota; class Bacilli; order Caryophanales; family Bacillaceae; genus Bacillus; species Bacillus sp. KH172YL63. The sequence continues at coordinate 3,568,909 of NZ_AP022842.1, read as the reverse complement.
CATCCTTCCCCATCCAATCAACCCTTGTGTCATTCACATCAAAGGATCGGAGCTGAAGGAAATCATCAGGCAGACGTGGAATGAAGACTGGCCGCACCTGCAAGTGAAAGGCCTTGGCTTCAGGGGAACAGTGATGGGGAGCTTTGTATACAGCAAGATCTCCTGGGAGGGACATGATTTCCTGATTGACAGCAAACCGCTTAAACAAGAGAAGGTGTACAAGCTTGCATTGCCGGATATGTTCACATTCGGTCATTTCTTTCCGGATATCAAGAGACTGGAAAAGAAGTACTTCATGCCGGAATTTCTGCGGGATGTCCTCCAGTGGAAATTAAAGCAGTAAAGGAATCACCGTTTCATCTTTCACGTCATACATATGAGTGAAAGGAGCGATGTGACATGATGAATGTATCTCCCATTACAATAGAGGGACATACCTTTACTGCAATTTCAGTAGAACTGCCGAAAACCAATCTCCTCGTCGTGACGAGTGAAAAAGGATATATTATGTGTGGCGCACTGGATGTAGCGCTGCTTAATGAAAAGCTCAAGGACAGGGGAATCATAGCAGGCAGGGCGGTCGGTGTAAAAAGCATCGATCAGCTTCTCGACGCCCCCCTCGAATCGATTACCCATGAAGCGGCCAACCGGGGCATCCACCCTGGCATGATCGGTCGGGATGCCCTGCTGAAAATGATATAATGCGACATTGAACCAGCTGAGTAATGGACAGCTGGTTTTATTATGAAATCAAACTGTACCAGGCGGTGGAGTGAAACCCTTTTTCGGTAAAAGATTTATACGTTGCCAACTAGTAAATATGCAAAGGGATGTTGAAAAGGTGTTGGAATTCCTGAATCAAATGAAGGGAAACACCTGGAGAACTGCAGGGTTTTTACCTGTTTGTACAATATTCTTTCATGAATAAAAAACGAAAATCATCTTGCAAGCTTACTTGAATCATTTATAATGGAGATACTAGGAATATTTGTCGAAATATGAAAGAAAAGCATGGGAGAAATCAATGAGGCTAATATCTACGAGGGCTCTTAAGCCCGGCATGGTTCTGGCTACAACGGTATATAATGTAAAGGGACAGGCATTGTTGCATGATAATGTTCCGATCACTGAACGCATGATTTATAGATTGCAGGAGATCGGCATTCAGTATGTCTATATTGAAGACTACCTTTCCAGCGGGATCCATGTAAAAGGGACCGTTTCAGGCAAGGTCAGGCAGGTCGCTGTTCAACATATCGAGAAAGCCTTTAACCAATTGAGCTCATCGAAACAACAGCCCAATCTGCTTGTCATCGAGGATAGCGCAAGACAGCTGAAGCAAGTAATCGATGTAGTTCTATCCGAAGTAAAAGCAAACAATGATCTCCTTACGATTTTGACAGATGTCTTTGAATATGATTCTTATATTTTCCATCATTCATTTAATGTAACACTCTATACACTTTCAATCGGACTTGAATTGAAACTGCCTCCCAAGCAGCTGGAGCAGCTGGGGGTGGGGGCAATTCTTCATGATATCGGGAAGATGCTTGTACCGGAAGAGATCCTTCTAAAGCCGGGCAGGCTTTCAGAGGCGGAATTCAATGAGATCAAAAAGCATGCTGAGCACGGCTTTGAAATCCTGCGGAAACTTTATTCGGTGCCTTTGATCATCGCCCACTGTGCCTATCAGCATCATGAAAGGCTCGACGGCACCGGGTACCCGCGGGGGATCAAAGGGGAAGAAATCCATCCCTTTGCAAAGATCATCGCCGTCGCTGATGTGTTCGACGCCATGACGTCTAACCGCATATACAAAAAAGCCATGCTTCCCCATGAAGCCCTGGAGATATTGTATGCAGGATCCGGAACCCTGTTTGATGCAAACGTGATCGAAGCGTTCAGGTCTTCGGTTGCAATCTATCCAACCGGGATGATCGTAGAATTGAGTGACGGCCGCAAGGGAATCGTAACCGATCAGAACAAAGGGGTCACAGACCGTCCGGTGGTCCGCATCATCGAAGAAAATGGGGAAGAGCTGCAAACTCCGTACCCGATGGACTTAAGTGCCGAATTAGACAAGGTGATCACAGGTTTTGATCCGGAGTATGAACCCCAATCGCTTAAAATTAAATAAATATTTGCGTTAAACCCCTCTTACAGTGCATACAAATAGCTTGTAAGGGGGGATTTTTTTGTCAAAGTTCAAAACGTACAAACCCCGAAGAGGAGGTCCGCTGCCTTTTCGATATGTCATGATCATAACCTTTCTGTTCTTCATGATTTCGACCGGATTTGGATTGTGGATCATTAATAAAGGGTTGAAGCCGACGCTTCTTGCATATGCCGAAACACAAACGAGCAGGATCGGGACACTTGTGATCAATAAAGCGATCAATAAGAAGATTGCCGATGTCCTCGATATTGCAGATATAACGGAAGAAGTAAAAAACTCGGAAGGTGATATCGTTTCGTTTAAATATAATACCCAGACCATTAACCGTGTGCAGGCGGAGATTACAAATCTGGTACAGCAAAACCTTCAGGAAGCAGAAGAAGGCAATATTGAGAACCTCGAATTCATCACCGAGGTTGAAATCGATAAAGAAAAGTCAGAAGCATCGAAGGGCATCACCTATTCGGTCCCCCTAGGGCAGGCGACGAATAACGTCCTTCTCGGGAATCTTGGTCCGAAGATACCGATCCAGTTCCATTCCATCGGTGACGTCCGTTCCGATGTGAAAACGACCGTGGAGCAGTTTGGGATCAACAATGCCGTCGTAAAGGTGTTTGTGGAGCTTGAAGTGAATGTGCAGATCATCATTCCTTTTGCGACGAAAACGGAAACGATCAAGCAGGATATCCTTGTTGCGATGGGGACAGTCCATCTGGATGTGCCGCAATTTTATAATAACGGAGGCGGGGATGCAGGACCTTCAATAGAAATACCTACAAATTAGTTTGAAAAAATAAGTTGTCAAAAGAAAGAGAGTTTGTTATATTAATAAAGAAAATTTTATAACACCACATCATCAGTCCGATGGGGTAGAGGCGCAGGGTTCAAGAGTAATCTGTTTGAGGATGACAACGTTGAGAACAGACAAAAGGGAACTTATGCCGAAGTAAATAGACTTGTCGCAAGTATATTTGCTGGGGTTATCTTGAAGAAGGATAACACTGTCATTATAGGGTAATCTCTATAATGGGGAGCTACAGATCGTGATGGAGCACATACATTACTAACAAAGGTAATGATAGTTACTCTATCGTTGCCTTTTTTTATTATCCTCTGTCATGCTACGCTGGTTCCCCCCTATCAACTTTAGGAGGAGGACACAATGGAAAACACGATTTACTCACTTTTACCACCCCTTTTAGCCATTCTTATGGTTATTCTCACAAGACGGGTACTACTCTCACTGGGAGTTGGCATCGTCGCTTCTGCTTTCTTATTGGCAGATTTCTCACTTACCAAAACATTCAGCTTTATGTGGGACGCCTTTAAAGGCATCTTTGTCTCAGATGGGGAATTGAACACCTGGAATGTATATATTATTTTCTTCTTGCTTATCCTTGGTGTGATCACTGCATTTGTGAACATTTCCGGAGGCAGCCGCGCATTTGGTGAATGGGCGATGAAACGGGTCAAGACAAGAAAGGGCGCACAGCTTTTGGCTGCGGTTTTAGGTATCATAATTTTCATCGATGACTATTTTAATGCCCTTGCAGTCGGACAGGTTTCAAGACCGATTACGGACCGCCACAAAATTTCACGTGCAAAGCTTGCTTATATCATTGACTCGACATCTGCACCGATCTGTGTCGTATCACCGATTTCAAGTTGGGGAGCGTACATCATCGGAATCATCGGTTCGATCCTTGCAGCACACAGCATTACCGAGTACACGGCATTCTCGGCGTTCATCCAGATGATCCCGATGAACCTGTATGTCTGGGCCGCTATCCTGCTCGTCGTGATGGTTGCCTATAAAGGCCTGGACTTTGGGAAAATGAAAGAACACGAAGTGAGGGCACTTGAAACGGGCGCTCTTTATGATCCTGAAAAAGAAATTCCGGGAGAATTGAAAAACGATCTTCCTGTCAGTACAAAAGGAACGGTCGGCGATCTTGTCTGGCCTATCGTAGCGCTTGTGGTCGGGACAGTATCCATGATGCTGTGGACTGGTTATGAAGCGGTCGGAGCCTTTGATTTACTGCCGATTTTTGAAAATACAGATGTAACGAAATCATTATTGTACGGTGGATTATTCGGCATGTTTGTTGCCCTGGTATTCTTCCTCCGTCAAGTGATGATGAAGGGAATCGAGACACGTGCCGTTGGTACAGCTGTCGTTGAAGGCATCAAGTCGATGCTGCCAGCCGTGTACATCCTGATCTTCGCCTGGACGATTGTCACACTGATCGATCAGCTGCAGACAGGTACGTATCTTGCCGGACTCGTTGAAACATCCAACCTGCCGATGCAGGCACTGCCTGTCATCTTATTCCTTGTAGCAGGCATCATGGCATTCTCCACCGGTACATCTTGGGGATCATTCGGGATCCTGCTTCCGATTGCCGGAGAAATCGCTGCTGCAACAGACGTCAGCATTTTACTGCCTGCAATGGCTGCTGTCCTTGCGGGATCTGTACTTGGTGACCACTGCTCACCGATTTCTGATACAACAATCCTCTCTTCTACAGGAGCGGGGAGCAATCACATCGATCACGTGATCACTCAGCTGCCATATGCCATCATCGGCGCTGTAGTCGCTTCAATCGGATACCTCGTATTAGGATTCACGGGAAGCACCCTGCTAGGACTCGCCGTGGTGATCATCCTGATCGTCGCATTCGCCTTGCTGTTTGGAGAAAAAGCCAAACCGGCACCAGCTGAATAAACTGACTTGAAAACCGGGAGCATTATGCTCCTGGTTTTTTTATTGCCTCTATTCGCAAAGTTGTTGTAATTTTAATACAACAATGATAATGAAAATATCCTTTTTATTTGACTCTTTTTGCATTGTTTATCGTTATTAATAGAGGTTAATGCGAGCCTACGGTAATTTGCGACTGCGGAATAAAAAATTGTCATAGCTATGAATCAAGGGTAATGTACTTGAATTGCGTTGATCACTACTATTCAGAAGATAAATAAGCAGTAAATCCAGTGAATTTATGGTTTTTATCTTCGATGGTTGATAGGAGCGGAAGATGCTCGACTCCTGCGGGAACTGATGGACAGGTGAGACCCCGCAGGACGAAGTCCGAGGAGGCTCACCGCCATCCCCGCGGAAAGCGAGCATCTGGAGCGGAAATCAACCGCATCTCGCTTGTCAAAAAGCCACAATGTTTACGAAAACAGCCTTTAATTTTCATCCCCACCTGAATCTTTATACCCTCGTAATATCCAATATTCGACAAAAACCTTATAGTGAAATAGTACCGGCGCACTTCCTTAAAAATTCTACCGGTAAGGTTAAAAGAAAGCTTTGACAATTGACGTGGAACTAGCTATACTGACTTTAGATTATAAATAATCTGAAAATATAAAAATTTCAAATACCTATATTAGGTAGTTGGAAAGAACTAGGGGGGAACAAAATGGAGAATCGTGCACAGTTTGGTACACGAGCAGGATTTATTCTTGCTGCTGTAGGTTCGGCAATCGGGCTTGGAAACATCTGGCGTTTTCCGGCAGTGGCGTATGAAAATGGTGGGGGAGCATTCTTTATTCCTTATTTATTTGCTCTTCTTACAGCAGGTATTCCTTTATTAGTACTTGAATTCACGATTGGTCATAAGTACCGTGGATCAGCACCGCTATCTTATTTCCGTCTTAATAAGAAAACCGAATGGCTAGGCTGGTGGCAAGTATTGATTGCCTTTGTCATTTCCACCTATTATGCCGTCATCATTGCATGGGCGATGTCATACAGCGTATTCTCTTTCAATCTCGGCTGGGGAACGGAAACAGAATCCTTCCTGTTCAGCGATTATTTGAAACTTTCCGTTGATCCGGGTCAAACAGGAAGCGTCGTACCAGGCGTATTCATCCCGCTTGTCATAGTATGGGCGGTTACACTGGGCATCCTTTTCAAAGGTGTAAAGAAAGGGATCGAAGTAGCGAATAAAATCTTTATTCCGGCACTTGTTATCTTATTCTTAATCATTGTTGTTCGCGCTTTAACTTTACCAGGTGCGCTTGACGGGCTTGATGCCTTCTTCAAACCGGATTTCAGCAAGATCGCAGATCCCGGGGTATGGGTGGCTGCATATGGACAGATTTTCTTCAGTTTATCCATTGCCTTTGCCATCATGATTACGTACTCAAGTTATCTGCCGAAGAAATCTGATATCACAAACAATGCTTTCATCACAGGTTTCAGTAATTCAGGCTTTGAATTATTGGCCGGTATCGGGGTATTTGCCGCATTAGGATTCATGGCGCAGTCCCAGGGTGTTTCTGTGCAGGAAGTCGTAAGCGGTGGCGTTGGGCTTGCATTTGTTGTCTTCCCGCAAATCATCAACGAATTCCCGGCATTCAATGAAGTATTTGGATTCCTATTCTTTGCTTCCCTGGTCCTTGCCGGTTTATCATCCCTGATTTCGATTTCTGAGACCTATGTAGCAGCTGTTTCAGAGAAGTTCGGAATCTCACGTAACAAAGCTGTCCTTTTCGGGGGCGGACTTTCAGCGATCATCTCCATCCTGTTTGCAACACAGGGCGGACTGTTGTTCCTGGATGTAGCAGATTATTTCATCAACCAATTCGGTGTAGCCTTCGTTGGACTTGTAGAAGTAGTCGTCATTGCATGGTTCCTGCGCAAGCTTGGTGCTTTCCAATCTCATGCAAACGGCATCTCTGACCTTCACCTCGGCACTTGGTGGAAAGTGTGCCTTGGCGTCATCACACCGATCGTCCTTGGCTGGATGATGTTCGGTTTATTCAAAATGAACTTACTGAAAGAGTTTGAAACAGAGACTGGTAACTACGGCGGTTACTCAGATACATTCATTCTTTACAGCGGATGGTTCGTGGCCGCATTCGCGATCCTTGTAGGGGTTGCACTAGGATATAAACGCTGGCATGCCAAAACAGAAGCTGAAAGCTTTAAGGAGGTAAGCTAACATGACAGGTAGTGCGATTGTTATGATGGTTGTCGGAGTGGTCATCATCTGGGGTGGCTTGGCAGCGAGTATCATGAATGCTGTATCCAAATCGAAAAATCAAGCATAATTGAAAAGAAGCAGACGATGGATATCCCATTGTCTGCTTTTTTAATGCTTCCTGCTGTCGATTCGGTCCTGTCTTTCCCACATCCTCAAATGTGGATAGGGGTCAAAGGACCACTCAGTCAAGCCGTTATCCTTATACATCCCGTAGTGCAAATGGGGAGGGAATTTTCCTGATGTACCCGGAGGGCCGTATCCAGAGCTTCCGACGCCGCCGATCACCATCCCTGGTTCAACAACCTGGCCGACATGAAGGTCTTTGGCGAACCCGCTCAAGTGGGCAAAATAATGATACGTATTATTGATATCCCGTATCCCGATCCTCCAGCCCCCATAACGGTTCCATCCTTTCATTTCGATGATCCCATAGGAAGTGGCCCTGACAGGTACGCCGTAGTCTGCAAAAAGGTCCGTCCCTTCGTGTATCCGTCTGCCTCCCCAGCCGCGGGCATCTCCCCACGTATTCCTGTAACTGTAATTGAATCGGAGGGGCAGGGGAAAGGCTTTTTTATTTAAATGAATCGTTCCATATTGTTTATAGATCTTCGCATTTCCCATGATGATGCTGACCGTCTTATCACGCTTATAATAGTCCCAAAGGGCAAGCTTGAAATTGTCCCTGTCGATGCCGTAGCGCAATAGATACTCCGTCATCGCTGCCAGGATATCTTCATCGCTTTCCAGGCTGGCCTTTCCATCAAGGTCCCCATCACGCCCACGTCCTCCGAATAAAGCAATCGTTTTAGGATTGTCATCATCCCGATCAGGATTGAGGGGGCCGACCCATCTTTCAGGCTCCATATAAATTGAAATAAGAGAAGAGGGCTTATCCCTGTCCTTTCTGGCAAACCGGAGGCTGCGTTCATATTGATCGATGGCAGCCAGGTAGTACCACGGAATCTGGGTCAGCGTTTCACTTTTTTGGAACAGTTCCATCCTTTTTGTGTGAATCTGTTCATCCGTCAGTGGTTCCGCTGCGACTGAACGGCCGGGACCGGTCAATACGAATATTGCCACAATGGTCAAGACCAATCTTTTGTACAAAATCATCACTCCATTTTTAGAGGCCTAATAGTAGTTTGTATCGTTCGGCAGGAATCATAATCATCAATAAATGGTAATAGGGTATCACATGCTTGTTTTCACATTTTTAGTATGATAAAGTGACAAAAGAAGTATATTGATGATGACTTTATTTACATAAAGATGAACGATACAGCGTTTCACTCTTTGCCTAAGTCAGAATTTTAGGATTGGAGATGAGGGGTATGAGCAAGAAAGATGAACATATTCGTAAACCGGATTGGCTTAAAATTAAGCTGAATACGAACGATAATTATATGGGCTTGAAAAAGATGATGCGTGAGAACAACCTTCACACAGTTTGTGAAGAAGCACGCTGTCCTAACATCCATGAGTGCTGGGGAACGAGACGTACAGCCACTTTCATGATCCTTGGGGATATCTGTACCCGTGCATGCCGTTTCTGCGCAGTCAAGACAGGACTACCGACTGAGTTGGATCTGAAAGAACCTGAACGCGTAGCAGATTCAGTTAAATTGATGAACCTGAAACACGTCGTTATCACGGCAGTTGCCCGTGACGACCTGAAAGACGGAGGATCAAAAGTATTTGCTGAAACGGTCCGTGCCATCCGCCGCAAAAGTCCGTTCACTTCAATCGAAGTATTGCCATCCGATATGGGTGGAATCTTCGATAACATCAAAACATTGATGGATGCGAAGCCGGACATCATGAACTACAACGTTGAAACCGTTCGCCGCCTGACGCCAAGGGTTCGTGCCCGTGCAACATATGACCGCACACTGGAATTCCTGCGTCGTGCCAAAGAATTGAATCCTGATATCCCGACTAAATCAAGCATCATGGTTGGTCTGGGGGAAACGAAGGAAGAAATCCTTGAAACAATGGATGATCTTCGTGCGCACCATGTTGATATCGTCACGCTGGGTCAATACCTGCAGCCATCCAAGAAACACTTAAAGGTTCAAAAGTATTACCACCCGGACGAATTCGCCGAACTGCGTGAAGCAGCAATGGAAAAAGGCTTCAGCCACTGTGAAGCAGGCCCGCTCGTACGTTCTTCTTATCATGCCGATGAGCAGGTAAACGCAGCAGCCAAAGCAAGACAAGCCAAAGGTGAGCAGGAAGTTCTAAACGCTTAATCTTACACATACAAAAGGACTGACTTGAAGGAGAAGCTCTCTAACAGTCAGTCCTTTTTATAGATATGGGTGTTTGTCGGGCAAGTGCAAGCCGCCTGCGCTTTTCGATTGTCCAGCTCCGGCGGCTAGAGGCTCGAGGTCATAAGTCAAACCGGTCAAAAAGGCAAAGAGCGCCTTTTCGTCCGGTTCGCCTTATGCTTGTCGCCTCCGCTCAAGCCGCCTGCGCTTTTCTTTAGTCCATCAGTTTGTCTGTGTCGGTGTAGTCGTTGCGTTTTTGACGGCTTTTGTTGATCGTGTGGGTATCGTCATCCCGCATTTCATTCGTCATTTCACCGTTGGCATTTTCCCCGGCGTCTATGTTTCTTCCTTGTGGAGAATCCTGAAGCATGAGGTTGATGGTGTCATCGATGGCAGTGTTGACGTTGTCGCTGTCACTGTCCATCTTTGCCAGGTTTTCAACATTTCTCATCAGACTTTTGTCATCGGTGACATAGACATGGTACCAGCGTGGTATGACTGACATGGCAGTTTTTTTGACTTGGTCGGCTACTTCATAACGGCCTTTTTTATCTTTTTTATCAGTGATGTAGGACACGAGCACTTCCTCGTCCGTCACCAGTGTGGAGCAATCTTTCACATCGGGAAGGGCGACACTCATCTTACTGATACTGTCAGCTACCTGTTCCCTGTCGATGCTGTACATATCCTTCGTGGAAATGGTTTGACCGCCGGTGGGACTCTTTTGCTGACGCACATAACCGAAGCTTTCCCCGCGGTGGGCGCCTTTTTTAGTCCAATTGTTTTCGTTATAAAGGTCTTCCCTGTCGCTTACATTGATTGTATTGCCATTGTCATGGTACATTTCTTCATTGGCTGTGTCGATGCCGTTACAGGCTGTACCAATGAGTGCAATGCTTAGTACCGTCGATCCGAGAATAAATTTATTCAACTTAAACACCCCCTATTTGATAGGGTGACCATCTCTAAATGCAATTTTTCATAGTAATTAATGGACAATCCGTTATAATTTAAAATAAGGAAATGAAAGTGGGTGGACGGAATGATTTGTGTACAGAATTCGTGCTACGAAATCGTTGAAGAATTCAGAGACGGATTCAACGAGGAAGCATTTAAGGAAAGATACAGCGATATTTTAAGCAAATATGACTACATCCTCGGCGATTGGGGATACGGCCAGCTCAGACTGAAAGGTTTCTTCGATGACCATAATCAGAAGTCATCTTTTGACACCAAGGTTAGCACACATAAAGATTACTTATATGAATACTGTAATTTTGGCTGTGCATATTTTCTTGTGAAAAAAGTCAGCAAAGCATAGGGATGGGGAACAGACGTGAATGCGTTTGTTCCTTTTTTATGAGCTGCTTGATGAAAAAAGTGTGTTTTTCAAAGAGAAGAGGCTAGTTTTAGCTACATGAAGCTGATTATTGCTTTATCACCAGTGGTTTACAGCGTGGGCTGCTTGCCGGCGGAGGTTTATTGCGTAACTTTCAAGGATCATTGCGTAACAATCGGGGTTTATTGCGTGAATTTCAGCATGTATTGCGTGAGAATGGAGGTTGATTGCGTAATTAGGCCTCTCCTCGCCTGACCTGCCCTCCTCCAGGCTCGCCAACCCATCCCCCATAAAAAAACAGGATGAAGCCACATCGCTCCATCCCGTCTCCACCCTCACTCCTCACTTTCAGTATAAGGAGTCTGTTCATTCACATCAGGATCGGCGTGGACCGGGTGGGATCCAGGTTCTTGCCGTGGTATATCCTGATGGAGGGATTTATTTTCATAGTTGAAGGCGCTGTATGGGCGCTGGCCTTCTTCCCATGGGGTGCTTTTGTTTTCTACCGGGGTGTGCTTGCCCCGGGGGGATCCGTAGGGACCTTCCGGGAGCGTTTCCGGTACGATGAAGTTGCGGTATGTTTCAACGTTGGAGAAGTCACTGTATTGCTCTTCTTTGTCGTTTTCATCCGTTCTTTTTCTCATAAGTCTCCCACCTTTCATAGGTGTAGTATGTGAGTGGGAGGGAGAGTTCATTCCTACAGGATGATTTCTCCTAAGAAGTCCCGCAGTTCATCTGCTTCTTCTTCGGTAAGTTTAAAGACGCTTTCGATGTATCCAGGTTCGTCAAGGTCGTCCCGGCCGATGATGGAGAAGCGGTTTCCCTGGAGATCGAGCACGAGGGACTTACCGTAGTAGCGCTCGGTTTGGGTGATGGCCAGGTCGTAGCGCTGGTTTTCACCCATGAAGCTGACAAACCGGGTTTTTGTATTTTCCATATCGTCATATAAATAAAATCGTTCAGTCATTACAACGTCCTCCTCAATTTCTGCTCCCTACATCATATCAAACTGAGGGAAGAAATGCAGGATGTACCTATATGCCGGTAAAGAAATTATGTTAAAATAAGGTGTGAAGATTTCGTTTCAGAAAGAGGTGGCACCGTGTATTTCGTAGACAGAGAAAAGATTGAACAAACTTTAGTGTACATGAATGAGCAGTTAATCCTTGTGAAAGAGCGTGATCAGTGGAGCTCTACAGTAGAGAAATTGGCGTTGGAGCGGATCAGCCACACCATCATTGAATCCGTGCTTGATGTAGGCAACAGCATGATCGATGGATTCATCATGAGAGATCCAGGCAGCTATGAGGATATCATTGATATTCTGTTGGACGAAAAAGTGATTGACGGGAAGATGAGTGAAGACCTGAAAAAGCTGGTTGAACAGCGTAAAACGCTTGTTCAGGATTACATCTCGGTGGATCATGGGCAGCTGCATTCAGTTTTACAGGATGTTTTCCCAACGCTAGTTCAGTTGCCGGAACAGGTGCGGAGCTACCTTGAACATGAACTCGGACCGGTATCGGCCTTTAAAAATTAATAGCATTTGACAGCGCTTTCTGACCAGGGAGCGCTTTATTATTTGGTAACAGGAAATCAGCCTGAGAAGGGTATACTATACAAACAATCTTGGAGGTATAAGAATGAAAGCATATAAAGGCTACCTGATTGATTTAGACGGAACGATGTACAAAGGGAAAGAGAAGATCGAGGAAGCAGGTGATTTCGTGAAACGCCTGCAGGACAAGGGGCTGCCTTATCTGTTTGTAACGAATAACTCTTCGAGAAGGCCTGAACAGGTGGCAGAAAAACTCCGTTCGTTCGATATCCCTGCAACAGAAGAGCAGGTATTCACAACCTCGATGGCGACGGCACAGTTCATCGCACAGAAGAAACCGAATGGCACAGCTTATGTGATCGGTGAAGAGGGAATCCGTTCCGCACTTGAAGAGAATGGAATCACCTTGCAGGATGAGCACCCGGATTTCGTCGTTGTTGGGATTGATCGGGGCATTAACTATGAAAAGCTTGCCCTTGCCTGCCTTGGAGTCAGGAATGGGGCCACTTTCATCTCGACGAATGGGGATATCGCCATTCCGACAGAAAGAGGGCTGCTTCCTGGGAATGGTTCTTTGACATCGGTTGTGACGGTTTCTACCCAGACAGAACCGATTTTTATCGGTAAACCGGAATCGATCATCATGGAGCAGGCACTGGAAGTGTTGGGCGTTCCGAAAGAAGATACGCTCATGGTTGGGGATAATTACGATACAGACATTTTGGCCGGGATCAATGCAGGTCTTGATACGCTGCTCGTCCATACTGGCGTCACGACCAAAGAGGGGCTGAAGTCTAAAGAAATTCAGCCAACCTATACGATTGAAGACTTAAGCGAATGGGAGATCTGATATAGGATAACAGTTTTTAAACATTTTTGGCAAAAATATCATGAATTAGAAAAGTATTCATAATAGACAATGAACGCAGGGATAAGTACAATAGAACTAGTGTTGAAAGAAGTAATCATAGTAATCAGAATACTTTTTATCCTTAAGGACCGTGGTTATGGTCCTTTTTGTCACGGCATACCTGCACCTAGTAGGTATCTTTGTGAATTAAATAAGAAGTTACTCCGTATATTATGCAGTTCCTCATCCAGCTAACTTTCACTTTCCATTACACATGCCTAGAGTACTTAGAAGAATCGGGAGCCTAAAGGGCCAAAGGAATATGTTAGGTGAAAATAATTATTTTCTTTGAGAGTGTTCCGAAAATACGTGTAAAGACAATGAACGAGGGTAAACACAGAAGGTAGTAGGGGACTATTAGCGTTGATTCCGTTTCAATTTCTAACTATTCTTTACGAATGCAAACAACTTTACGAATGAAAGTCAATGTTGATTTTCGAAACATTCCACAACATTTCTAAAGAATTTTTAAAAGGGTAGTGAGGTAATGAGTATTACGGTTACAGGACTTGTCGGAAAGAAAATCAGATACCATCGAAGAGCAAAAGAAATCACCATCCAAGCATTAAGCCGCAAGTGTGGATTGACAGTAAATTATATTTCTTTGATTGAAAAAGGAGAGGCCAACCCTTCTCTGAACAAGCTTAACGCTATCGTATGTGCCTTGGATATCCAATGGGAAGATATTATGCCAAATTGCGAAGAACACCAAGAAATTTACAATCAAACGATACTTTAATGAACTGATTTTCTCTTTATTTTTCTTGTTTGATCAGAATGCTACAACCATTACTGAACATTAATCATAGGGTTTAGAGGGTATCAATAAAGGCTTCACTCAGAATCAAATCAGGAGTCACAGCTCCCCGTTCCAAAAATGAAGCCTTTCATTGATGAATTTCGTAGGAGAGAAATTCTTGGTACAATTAAATTGCACGTAATTACAACTATAATTGTAATTATATAGAACTATCTTATGAAGTGCAATCATAAAGTTAGTTAAAAAAGATCTTTATTAAAAAGTCTTGAATAGAGTGAGGAACAGCACACTTCTTCTATCACTAAAGAAATCAGACGGCCATGGTCGTCTGATTTTTTTTATTTGTTTATTCTGCGTGTTCGGCCCGGTGTGCGAGCCTGCTGGAAGCGGCCGCGGCGATGGCACCCACGATATCATCGAGGAATGTATGACACGCGCCGGAAGATTTATCGTTTAACCGCTCAAGGATTCCCGGTTTTTGTTTATCGATGTAACCATAGTTTGTAAAACCGATCGATCCGTAAACGTTCACGATGGAAAAGGCGAGGATTTCATCGACCCCGTATAAGCCTTCATCCACTTCAATGATCGATTGGAGTGGTTGCTCAAGCATCTTTTTCTCCGCTAATATATCAAGTTGAATACCTGTCAGTATCGCATTCTGTACTTCCCGTTTCGTCAGTACCCGTTCAACATTATAGACACATTCCTTTAATTCCAGATCAGGATGATATTTTTGCTGAAGGTACATGACCAATTGAGCGATGTCTTCAATCTCGACGCCTCTTTCGTGCAGCCATTTTCTTGCCGTCTTCTCTAATAAATCCATTGAATCTTTATCCTTCATCCTATTCACCTTTTTCTTTGAAAGATTATATAACCCCTGTTTCGATTAGACGAAGCCTTGTTTTACTCATATGATTCCCGATTGAAAAATAGACATAATAATAGCTTCTGTACTCATTCTTGCCCATCCCGGGATTCGGATATTCATCCGGAAGGAAATCGGATAGATGTGTACAGGAAAAATGTCGGTCACTTTAGATAGGAGAGATCTGTATGTCTCAAGAAATATTAATCAATCACTTTGGGCTGCATCCTGAGCGGGCATATTTCGATGGTATGATGGATCGCTATTTGGTCGGGGGATTAATATATAGTATTGTTGGCGTTTCGGATATGGAACAGGAAACGCTTGTGGAACTTTATAAATTAGCCGAGCATCTGAAAATCCATGGTGACCGGAATGTATCAACGTTTGTACCGAACAAGGAAGGAAGATTCCTCGTCGTCGAGAAAAACAATGACTACGTTGTCCTGAGAAATGAAAACATCCCATCCCCGCCGGAAAATAAAATAGGAAGAAAGCTGGCCAAATTCCATTTCAGGGGACGGACCTTTGAAGAGAAAGTCGAGCGGATCAACAGGATGGGGCAGTGGAAGGACCTGTGGGAGAAGCGTCTGTCACAGTTGGAGAAAGCGTATTATCAGGTCATACAGGATCAGCCAGCTGATGAGTTTGAACGGCGTTTCGTGGAGAGTTATCCATATTATAATGCCCTCTCTGAAAATGCGATTCAATACCTGGTGGATACGGAACTCGATGAAGACCCGACTGCGGTTGATGCAGGCACTGTTTGCCATGAACGGTTCCTTCAATCGACCTGGGGAAAAGATGTTTCCATCCATTTCCCATTTCAGTGGGTATTTGACCATGGGAGCAGGGATATCGCCGAATGGGTGAGGGAGCGGTATTTCATGAGGAGCCAGACATTTCACCCGGATCTGCAGGAGTTCATGAAGGAGTATGAATCGGTCAGTCCGCTGTCCCCGTTTTCCTGGAGATTGCTGTACGCGAGACTGCTGTTTCCCCTTCATTATTTCGAGTGCATCGAGGAGTATTATATTTCCGGATCTGAACAGCAGAAGAAGATTGTAGAAGATAAACTCGAGCGTTATTTAAAGAACTCCCAACAATATGAATCGTTCCTGTCGGATTTTTATCATATGACTGAAGTGCCGGTGAAGAAATGGGGAATCCCCCTTGTGGCATGGCTTTAGAGAGTTATCCGTCAAGATGGGCTTCCCCGTTTGTGCTACACTAAGGTAAAAGTGTGAAGGTAGGGAGTTCATTTGAAGCCATATATTTATATTACGAGAAAGCTGCCTGCAGAGGTTGTGGAGCCGCTGAGTGAGCACTTCGAAGTCGAGATGTGGGAGCACGGGGATGTCCCTGTTCCAAGGGAGGTCCTGCTCAATAAAGCAGAACGTGCTTCCGCTTTACTGACGATGCTCTCTGATCAGGTGGACAGGGAGCTGCTGCACCGGTCGCCTCTTCTTCAAGTCGTGGCGAACCTGGCGGTGGGATATGATAATATTGATCTCCAAGGGGCAAAGGAATTCGGCGTCACCATATGCAATACGCCAGATGTACTGACTGAAACCACGGCCGACCTGACGTTTGCATTAATGATGGCAACGGCAAGGAGGATCGTCGAGGCTGATCGCTATATTAAAGAAGGAAAATGGAAGAGCTGGTCGCCTCTTCTCCTTGCTGGCATGGATATTCACCACAAAACGATGGGGATCATCGGGATGGGAAGCATCGGTGAGGCGGTTGCAAAAAGGGCAAAGGGATTCAGCATGGATGTCCTGTATCATAATCGCACAAGAAAATATGAAGCAGAAAAGGAGCTTGGTGTCAGCTATGCGGCTCTTGACGAACTTCTTGCCAAATCGGATTTCGTCGTGATCCTTGCACCCCTCAATGCCGGTACGAAAGGGATGTTCCAGGAAGAACAGTTCCGCTTGATGAAGAATTCTGCGATCCTCGTCAATGCTGCCAGGGGCCCGATTGTTAATGAAAAAGCCCTGGAGCAGGCGTTGGAGGATGGTCAGATAGCCGGAGCGGGTCTAGACGTATTTGAAAGCGAACCGATCGACCGGGATCATCCGCTGCTACGTTTCGATCAAGTAGTCGCCCTTCCCCATATCGGAAGCTCATCAACAGACACCCGATATGGGATGATGACCCTATGTGTAGAGAATATCACAGCAGTCTTGAATGGGGAAAACCCGAAGACTGAGGTGAAGTAAATAAAAAAGCCTGAATCGGAAAGATTCAGGCTTTAACATGCTTTATTAGAATACTTGCTCTACTTCAACGATGCCAGGAACTTCTTCCACTAGGGCGCGTTCGATTCCTGCTTTTAATGTGATCGTTGAACTTGGGCAGCTTCCGCAGGCGCCAAGCAGACGTAATTTTACAATCCCATCTTCTACGTCGACCAATTCACAATCTCCACCATCGCGAAGTAGGAACGGTCGTAATTTATCTAATACTTCCTGAACGGGTGCAATCATTTCGTTTTCAGCCATCATTATCTACTCCTTTCCTTATCTTCTATTATAATGACATATTCGCAAAAAATCTATCAACCTGCAAATGATTGGGCATTTCTTTTTGCAGAAAAGTTTCCCATCCCGTTTTCAGCAACAATTCGGCTGAATAGTGTTCCAACTTTTCTGCTTTTTTTGTAAAATATACAGAAGAGGGAAGAAAAGGGGAGAAGGATATGGAACACAAGCGAGCAGAACTGTATGTATACGGGGCAGAAGTGACTTGTCCGAGCTGCGTGAACTTACCATCATCGAAAGAAACCTGCGAATGGCTCCAGGCGGCCGTGAGCAGAAAATACCCGAATCAGCCTTTTGAGATCAAATACGTAGATATCCACAATCCACCTGAAGATGAAGCGGTGAAAAGCTTTGCTTCACGGGTGATCGAGGAGGATATGTTTTATCCGGTCGTGCTGCTGGACGGAAATATCATCGGGGAAGGCAATCCCCGCTTAAAGGTGATTTATTCAGAACTTGAGAAATATGGATATAAAGCAGTGTGAGGAACTGATCAATCTCTAATGGGGATTGGCTTTTTTTGCCGGGAAAAAATGAAAACTGCTATCTGTTTTGAAACACCGCAGTAGTCTTAACCCTGCATTCCAATCAAAGGCTGGACAGGGTTTCATTCTATGCTATTATTAAAACAAAAAATCCGAACGACCATTCGTTATCTAGAGAAGAACTTCGAATGGTCGTTCGGATTTTATTTCCTTAAAGGCTTTTGTCCAGGTGGGCATCAGCCATTATGATACTTATACATCCACAGCACGCCTGATTTTAATAATCTGGCGACGCGGCCGGTGATGGAGCGTTCATTCACAAGACCGAAGCCATGTTTCTTGCCGAGGGAACCGAGGATCCCTTTTAGCTTGATCTTAGGCAGTTCTTCCGGAAGCTCTTCATTATTCCAGCGCTTGAGGAGAATGGTCACGATTTGT
Organism: Bacillus sp. KH172YL63; assembly: GCF_011398925.1. Lineage (NCBI taxonomy): Bacteria > Bacillati > Bacillota > Bacilli > Caryophanales > Bacillaceae > Bacillus > Bacillus sp. KH172YL63. Next base: position 3,550,562 of record NZ_AP022842.1, on the reverse strand, counting down.
TCTGCCTGACCTTCAGCGAGCTGTGCACTCGGGGCCTGAGGGAGGCTTGCACAGTCTCCGACAACATAGACGTTCTCATCCTGAGGGAGGTTATGATATTTTGACAAAATCACCCGTCCGCTTCCATCTTTCTCAACGTCCATATCCCGGACGACTTTGCTCGGCTGTATGCCTGCCGTCCACACGATGGCATCGCAGAAAATCTGTTCTTCATGATTATGAAGGGTGTTCGGTTCCACTTTCGTGATATTCGAATTGTTGACAATCTCCACGCCGTTCTCATCGAACCAGCCATGCACATAAGAGCTCAGGCGCTCAGGGAATGCATTGAGGATACGCGGGCCGCGGTCGAATAATTTAATCTTCAGATCAGAGCGGCTTTCACGGAGTTCACTGGCAAGCTCGATCCCGCTTAAACCGGCACCCACAATCCCGACTATCGAACCTGCAGGAAGGTTGCACAGCGTCTGGTAAGTCCTGCGGGATCTTTCAATCGTCTGGATCGAATATGTATGCTCATCTGCACCAGGTACGTTATGGTACTTGTCTTCGCATCCGAGTCCAATGACGAGATCATCGTAAGGGACGGATTCTTGATCTTTCATCAATACGCGTTTATTGTCCATATCCACTCCGGTGATATCCCCATATACATAGGATAAACGGGCATGTTCCGGGAAAGATACGCGTACATGTTGATCTGAAATCGTACCTGCGGCAAGCGCGTAGTATTCAGTCTTCAGGCAGTGGTAAGGATTGCGGTCAATCAGGGTAATCGATACATCATCAGGTAATTGGTTGGGTAGTAAGCGAAGCAGAACGCGCATGTTCCCATATCCTCCGCCAAGCAGCACTAATTGTTTCATGAAAAATTTCCCCTTTTTGCACTCTCAATTATTGTTGAATAGTATGTTTGTATGAATAATAAACCCGTATTGATACGGTGGTCATATTCCGAGGATGCTATGCAGAAGCGTATCCAGGGAAAGTAAGCATTTTCAATGTGAAGCATATTTCCTGTATTTCCGACATTAATAAACCTATTAACATTAAAAGTATATCGAAATAAAGGTCTTTTCACAACAGAAATAAGCGAAAATGTTCACAATCTGTTATACGATTGGGAGTAATGCAAATGATTGACGATAGTGATAAAAAAAGGTAGCATAACAAAGAGTAGTGAGGTGATAGAAATGAAACCGATTATAGAATTTTGTATAAGCAATCTTGCTAGTGGTGCGCAAAAAGCGCTTGAGATATTGGAAAGAGATCCGAACCTTGATGTGATTGAGTACGGATGTCTGGGCTACTGCGGGAAGTGTGCCCAATCTTTTTATGCCTTAGTCAATGGCGAAGTCGTCACAGGGGATACGCCTGAAGAATTGGTCGATCATATCTATCAATTTCTGGAAGAGAACCCGATGTTCTAAGGGAAAGCTGGTCATGGGACCGGCTTATTTTTTTGTTTGCGAATTGCTTGGTTATGCAAAATAAAAAACAGCGGGGGCCCGCTGTTTTTTACATAGACTGTATCTCTTTATAAGTATCACGCATTTCATGCCAGCGGTCCCTTGCCATCTCGATGATTTTCGGCTCGGTGGAAAGATGCTGCTTGGCGATCACTTTAGAAAGATACGAAACCGATTCTTCGATTTTGTCCTGCCTTCTCAGCAGTTCGGCGATGATATACAGAAGCTTTGTTTCTGACATCGTTAAACCGGCTGCGCCATCGGTCAAATAGGCGTCAATGTATTCGTGGGTGGCGAGGTTGATGAAACGTCTTTCCTGTTCCTTTTCACCTGTTTTCCGGTAAAGCCACGCAGTCCGTAGATAAAGGCCTGCGATGGTCACCTTTTTTTCTTTTTTGATCAGACCGCAGTAGGCGGCCAATTTATATGTATTGATTCCATCTTCGTATGATCGGATTTTACCGTAATCCTGGGGCTGCCAGTGGAGGCTGATCTTCTTCTCGAGCTCCGCCTTCAGTACCGGCGGGATGTAAACAGAAAAATCATCCGTATAGGAAAAGCCGCATTTCGGGCAGACAGATACGTTATAAAGCAAAGGATTCACTTCATCAGATTCATATAAGGGACAAAAGTCGCTGTCATATCCTTTGACTTTCACGAAGCGGGATCGGATCCTGGTCGTAGTATACGCGTGTTTACAAGAGAGACACTGAGTTTTTTTATCATAAAAGGGTGTCACTTCTGTCAAGAATACCACCTCCCCAATCGGGACTATTTACCTTATTATACCCTGCTGGAATATCGGGAGACCAGCATTTTTTGGGTGAGGTAAGCAAAAAGTCACGAATCGATGGGGCTTGCAAGAAAAATATTTACCAATCATTCACCAAAGTCCCATTGGTTGAGTAGTAAAATAGAAAAGAGTATACTGAGTGGTAAGAAGAAATGAAGATAGGAGGTGTAAAGTATGAGTGAAGTTGTCATTCTGACAGAAGCGGCTGCCCTTCAGATCAAGGATATGATGAAGGAGCATGACGAAACAGAAGCGATGCTCCGTGTATCGGTAAAAGGGGGAGGCTGCAGCGGTCTTTCTTACGGTATGGGTTTCGAACATGAACTTCAAGATGGAGATACCACAACTGAGCAGCACGGAATCAAGCTGGTTGTGGCCAAGGAAGATGCACAGATCCTGAACGGCACGAAGATTGATTATAAGCAGTCCATGATGGGCGGCGGATTCACAATCGACAATCCGAACGCCATTGCCTCATGCGGGTGCGGATCATCATTCGTGACGGCGACGAATAAGGGAACACCGGAGAATTGCTAAAGACAGAAAGGGACGGACCTCGATGATCGAGGTCCGTCCCTTTTACATTTATCGGATTTGTTTCAATGCGTCTTCGACAGGTGTGTCGCCGCTCAGGATTTCAAATACTTTGTGGTTCGTTTCTTCGATGGTCAGGGAATCGACAAGTACTTTTGCGACGTCTTCACGTGAGATGTCCCGGCTTTTGTCTTCAATCGAGGAGGCGGCTTCGATTTTTCCCGTTCCGCCATCGAAGGATAGCGCTCCGGGGCGGACGATCGTGAAGTTTAAACCGCTCTCTTTCAAGTGAGCGTCAGCTGCGCCTTTTGCCTTCAAATAGAATTGAAGCGCATCAGGCCCGCTTGAAGGATTGTCTGCACCCATGGAGCTTAACATGACAAACCGCTCGATCCCCATCTTCTTCGCATAATCGACCGCTTTTTTAGCGCCTTCCTGATCAATGGCAAGCGTTTGGTCATCTCCCGTTGAACCGCCGCTTCCGGCTGCGAAAATGACCGCATTCACATTTTCAAGGGCATAAGAAAAGTCCTGTTCAAGGTCGGCGATGATCGGTCTTGCGCCCAGATCTTCCATATCTTTCGCCTGCTCCGTTTTCCGGATCATCGCCCTCACGAAATGCTGTGAACTGTTTGCCAGTTCTTTCACTATGTGACGGCCAGTGTGGCCATTTGCTCCAATCACTAACACATTCATTTCATCCATCATCCTTTATTCCTGATTTTTTGTTCTATTATTGGTCTACCCCAAGATGATGAAATTAAACAATGTAATCAGCGTGGTGAATGCTTACTTCAGATGAAGGTTCTCTCTCATAAGCGCTGCAATGGCAAGACTATTCTCATCTGTCCGCTTCTCCAGTTGTTCGATGACCCGCTTCTGTCGTTCCGGGGAATGATTCTGACTTAGCTTTGCTTTCCCTTCCATTGATGAGATGGGCATTTTAAAGCCGACGATCCCTTTGCGGAGCCCACTGCTTACCTTTGGGTCAACCTCTCCGAATGAATAGGGACTGTCCGGGCCTTCATATTTGCCGACGAGAGCAGACAGTGCCTCGATGTTTTCAGAATCATCCCTTATGAGCTCAATTTTCCCATACACATGGACGGCTACATAATTCCAGGTAGGGACGGTTTGGTCTGTTTCATACCAGGAAGGAGAGATATAGGCATGAGGACCATGGAACACTGCAAGTGCCTCGCCTTCGGTACAATCTTTCCACTGAGGATTGGCCCGGGCGAAGTGTCCATAAAGGATATTCGCCTCTCTGTCCAAATAAAGAGGGAGATGGGTCGCATGAGGCTTGCCGTTGTGCTGTGTGAAAAGCGTGGCGAAGCTGTTTTCTTCGATTATAGTGTGAAGTGTTTCTTGATCATCAATGATAAATGGTTTAGGAATATACATAAAGAAGCCTCCCTGGATGAATAAAGGACCCGGAAACTGATTTCCGGGCCCCTTTGGATGGTATTAGTCTGTGAACATGGACGTACTGTGCATAGGCTGTACCCTTGCTTTCGGATCCATATACGCTTTGGCATTATTGACAGCGGTCGGTGCCTCGCCAAATCCGCTTGCGATAAGCTTGACTTTCCCGTCATAGGTGCTGATATCACCTGCAGCATAAATGCCCGGGATATTCGTTTCCATCCGTGAATTTACGACAATGGAATTCTTCTCGATCTCAAGGCCCCAATCTTTAATTGGACCAAGGGAAGAGACGAATCCGAAGTTCACGATCAGTTCATCAAGGTCGATGATTTCCTTTTCATCGCCTTTCGTTTCCTCAAGGATGAGCTGATTGATTTTATGCTCATCAACCACCAGTTCGGATGGGACATAAGGCGTCTTTAATTCAACCGATGAGTTGTGGAGATTTTCCACACTGTGCTCATGGGCCCTGAACTTATCCCTTCTGTGCACAAGGTAGACCTTTTCTGCAATCGGCTCGAGCATGAGCGCCCAGTCCACTGCAGAATCGCCACCGCCGCAGATCACTACTTTTTTATCCCTGAAATGCTCAAGATTATCAACGAAATAATGAAGATTCTTGCCTTCAAATTCAGTAGCATGCTCAAGTTCCAGGCGGCGGGGCTGGAATGCCCCGTTTCCTGCCGTAATGATGATTGTCTTCGAAAAGTGAACTTCCTTATCCGTCGTCAGTTTGAACATGCCGTCAGCCTGTTTCTCGACGCCTTCGACTGCCTGTTCGAGGCAGATGGTCGTTTCAAACTTGGCCATCTGTTCTTTTAAATTATTCACAAGATCCTGGGCCTTCACCTTAGGGAAGCCAGCAACATCATATATGTATTTCTCCGGGTAAAGTGTGGCCAACTGGCCCCCGAGTTGTGGTAAGCTTTCAATGATCTTAACTGATGCTTTTCTCATCCCACCGTAAAACGCCGTAAACAACCCGGTAGGACCGCCGCCTATGATTGTAATATCATATACTTTTTGATCTTCCTTCAACTAGATCCCTCCAACAATTAAGATGTCTATCATCATAATGTATTCTATCATATCGCTTTTGATTCTTCACACAAATAGGATCTATAAGTAAGAATAATCAGTCTTTTATCTGGAGGTGAATCACCTGTATTTTTTAAAAATTCGTAAGTTTTGAATTTCCTTTCTATATCTTGAAAATGAAGGACAAAACGAATATGATGTATTGTAGGTAGTTGTTAAGAATTTATGACAATTTTCGAATAGCTGTATAGTAGTTCGTGAAATAAGTCACATACTTTCTTATTTATTCGTTCTTATAATGTATACAATCATTCCTTTACTAAAAGGAAGATCCCACTTGATTTGTTTCATTATCTCTTGAAAAGGGAAAAAGATAATGGTATCAGATTGTACGGGATAAAAAAGGATGATGTGGAGGACTCTAAGAGTATCCAAAGCAAATTTAACAAAAAAAAGGTGGATGTGATTCAGTTGAGAAAGCCAAGAATCGTTGTATTAGGTGCAGGGTATGGTGGATTGATGACGGTGACCCGTCTTCAAAAACAACTAGGAACAAATGAAGCAGAAATTATTCTAATTAATAAAAATGATTATCACTACGAAACCACTTGGTTACATGAAGCTTCCGCTGGTACGCTTCATCACGACCGCGTGCGCTATGACATCAAAGATGTTGTGAACACAAGCAAAGTGAACTTCCTTCAGTCTACTGTTGAAGATATCAAAGTAGAAGAGAAGAAGGTCATCACAGCTGACGGTGAAGTAGAATTCGATTATCTTGTTGTGGCACTTGGTGCAGAATCAGAAACATTCGGCATCCAGGGTCTTCATGAGCATGCGTTCATGATTTCAAACATCAACTCTGCCCGTCAAATCCGTGAGCACATTGAATTACAATTTGCTACGTACAAAAACGAGGAAGAGAAAAACGATGAGCGCTTAACGATCGTTGTAGGTGGAGCAGGATTCACTGGAATCGAATTCTTGGGTGAATTAGGTAACCGTGTTCCTGAGCTTTGTCACGAATATGATATCGACCGCAAGAAAGTACGCATCGTATGTGTTGAAGCTGCGCCAATGATCCTTCCTGGCTTCGATCCTGAGCTAGTGAAATACGCACGTGCGAAGCTTGAGAAAAAAGGTGTCGAGTTCCACATCGGAACACCGCTTAAAGAAGCGAAAGCAGACAGCGTCATCATCTCTAAAGGCGAAGATGAAGTAGAAGAAATCAAAGCTGGTACGATCGTATGGGCTGCAGGTGTCCGCGGTAATTCCATCATCGAAAGAGCCGGAATCGAAAACATGCGTGCCCGCGTGAAAATCAATAAAGATCTTCGTGCACCTGGACATGACAACATCTTCATCATCGGTGACTGTTCACTTATGATCAATGAAGAAACTGACCGTCCATACCCGCCGACTGCTCAAATCGCGATGCAGCAAGGTGAAGTATGTGCCCGTAACATCGCTGCTTTACTTCACGGTAAAGAGGAGCTTGAGTCATTCACTCCAGACATCAAAGGAACTGTATGTTCACTCGGTGAAGACGATGCAATCGGTGTCGTTTACGGCAAGAAAATCACTGGTACAAAAGCTTCCTTCATGAAGAAAGTAGTCGATAACCGTGCGCTTTACATGGTTGGCGGACCATCACTTGTCTTCAAAAAAGGTAAGTTCAAGTTCTTTTAAGTCTTACAGTATAAAATGAAAGCAGGGTGGATGCCACTCTGCTTTTTTTTGATTGGAATGGGAGGAAGGTTCAATGAAAAGGGGAAATGTGTGGCTCGCTGTGGCGGGGCTGGTCATCGACGAACAGGGAAGATGGCTTGTGGTGAAAAAGAAGTACAGCGGCTTGAGAGGAATGTGGTCGCTGCCGGCAGGATTTGTCGAACACTTTGAAACAGTCGATGAAGCAATCGTCAGGGAAGTGAAGGAAGAAACCGGTCTCCACACCTCCGTCAAAGGACTCATCGGAGTGAGATCCGGCGTCATTAAAAACGAAATCAGCGACAATATGATGATTTTTCTACTGGAAAACAAGGGAACATCTTCTATCATCATTGAAGAAAAAGAACTGTGGGATGTCCAGTGGAAGTCACCTGAAGCATTGCTGAACGATGCCAACACTTCGGTTATGGTACACGAGATGATCAAGCGCATGCATAACGGAGACAAACTACAACTGGTGGAGGGCGTCAACCCTGGTGATCAGTTTGCATATACGCGCTACCAGTTATTTTTATAAAATTCAGTAAATTTTAAGAAAAAAAGAGATAATCAAAGAAAACCATCAATGTATTCGCTTACTTCACGGTACATCCCCTATAATGTCCCTTTTCTTTACAGAAGATAGATGATATATTATCAGAAAATTAAGAAATTAAAGAAAAGGGAGATGTTTTGATGAGAGCTACTGCAAGTACAAAAGCGAAATATTGTCTATACTGTTCGGGAAAAGGATACTTTCAGCTAGTATTGGGTGGTTCTGAAACGTGCCCTTGCTGCGGCGGCAGCGGAAAACAAAAATAAAATTTCGTTGAATCAAAACAGACCTGATGACAGTGGATGCTTCTGATGAAGCCATGCTGCTGTATCGGGTCTGTTTTTTTGCTGGTTGGGGTATGGGATGCTCCGGCCGCTAGTCCTTCGAGGTCATAAGTTAAACATGCCAAAAAGGCAAAGAACGCCTTTCCGGGTTACTCATCTTATGCTTGTCGCCTCTGTCCAAGCCGCCTCCGCTTTTCTATTGTCCAGCTCCAGGGGCTTGGGGCTCGAGGTCATAAGCCGGCACACCCAAAAAGGCAAAGAACGCCTTTCCGGGTACCCCGTCTTATGCTTGTCGCCCCAGAGCAAGCCCCTTCCGGTTTTCTATTGTCCAGCTCCGGCGGCTAGTCCCTCGAGGTCATAAGTCAAACATGCCAAAAAGGCAAAGAACGCCTTTCCGGCATGTTCGCCTTATGCTTGTCGGGCCTTCCCAAGCCGCCTCCGCTTTTCTTCCAATTATGTTCATTTTGTGAAGTTCCTGCAATTTTGACTTGAAAATATTGACGCTTACATTGCAGTCGGGGTACACTATTCAATAGTGTTTATGGAGGTGTCAATGGTAAAATGCCTATACATGTAATGTTGATTTCGATGCTTTTATTTTTTGTCCTGTTTTTCGGAATAGGCTTTCTGTTAAATATGTTATTGCGTATGACGTGGATCATGGCCATCATTTATCCAATTGTTGTGATTTTTATCGTGGACGATGTTCGTTTTATAGATTATTTCAGACATGCAGGTGACGCTTTTTCAGCATTGGGCACAAAGCTTGGGCACCTGGCTGTTGCAGACCTTGTCATCCTTGGGAGTGGACTTGCCGGAGCGGTCCTTTCAGGAGTCGTCATGAGGATCCTGAGAGCCAAAGGATACCGGATGTTTTAATCATAAACCGTTTGACCGGGGATGAACCTGGTTTAACGGTTTTTATTATGGGGAAAAAGGACTTCTCGATCGTTTAATGATGATGATTACAGGAAACTCATTTCACAAGGCTCTTTTCGCATTGATTGTTTTTATTAATAGAGGTGAATGTGAGCATCTTCAGTGATTTGAGACTGTGGAATAAAAAATTACAATAGCAATGATCAAGGGCAATGTATTCGAATTACGTTGGTCACTATAAATCAATAGAAGAATAATCATTTAGTCCAGTGAATTTATGGTTTTTATCCTCGAGGGTTGATTGGAGCTCCAGATGCTCGACTCCTGCGGGAACTGATGGACAGGTGAGACCCCGCAGGACGAAGTCCGAGGAGGCTCACCGCCATCCCCGGGGAAAGCGAGCATCTGGAGCGGAAATCAACTGCATCTCGCTTATCAAAAAGCCACAATGTTTACGTAAACAGCCTTTCACAAACGTTGTTATTAGGTAGGACTATTAAAGGGATCCAGTTCTTTCACTCCAATCTGTGGTTTAAAAATCTAATTGAAAAAATGCGGTCATTACTATCAGTAAAGATAGGCTGCTATAACTTTAACAAATTACAAAAATTGTAAATATTCAATTATTTTCTCTTTTTATGCATATATCTCCTCCCTGTTGGGAAGTATTAAAGGTGGGAGGAGTGAATACATGATTTTGTTAAATAAATGGATAAAACGATTTGTGATGATCGGTATGTTTGTTTTTGCATTGGGAACGACTTTTCAATCCGTATCCGGTGTAGAAGCACAAACGGTGAAAACGTGGCTGATGGACAAAGCCGACCGGGATCTAACAAGTTTAAAAGATAACGAACATGCGAAGAGCCGTTTCGGTTTGTCATTTAAGTTCCTAAAACGGTTCACAGGGACAGAGACCAAGATTTCAGCGAGTACTCAGGCAGCGCCAAGAACGCTTGAGGATTCGGTTGACTGGGATCAATATACGAAGCATTCAGTGGTAGCGACCGGCTACACGGCGGGAGTGGAGTCAACCGGGAAAAATCCGGGGCATCCCCTCTATGGCATTACATATTCTGGGGTGAAAGTGAAGCGTGATTTATATTCAACGATTGCAGCGGATCTGACCGTCTATCCCATTGGTACCATTCTTTTTATCCCCCATTATGGATATGGGGTCGTAGCGGATAAAGGGAGCGCTATTAAGGGGAATCGCCTCGATCTATATTACGAGACGGTGGAAGATGTTTATAATGAATGGGGCAAACAGACCCTCGATGTATACGTGATTCAAATGGGTTCAGGTGAGCTGTCGGAAGAGCAGTTGGTAGCGCTCAATGAAAATGAAACGATGCAAGTGTTCAGACAGCAGATCCTGTCATCGAAAGAAGAATAAAGAAAAGCCCGCAGATTCAATTGAATCTGCGGGCTTCTTTAGTTTACATCGATATCTCTGTACAAATCGGGATGAAGCAGTCTGCTGAGGGCGACGGCACCCTTCAATAAAAGGGGGGACGGCCTGCAATAAAGCGCTTCTTCAAGAATCAGCAGTCGATCGTTCTGGACAGCTGGCATCTCGAGCGCCCCGGGACGTTTCTTCACGATTTCCGGTTTGACCCGCTTTCGCTGCACACCTACCCAGGCAAGGCAAATATAGTCGGGGTCCCGTTTTAATACATCGCCCCAGTCAGTTTGGACGCTCGCAAGCTCCACATCAGCGAAGATATTGCGTGCCCCCGCCATTTCACTGAGTTCAGTCAGCCAATTGACTTTCCCCGGTGTGAAGACAGGGTTGGGCCACCATTCCCAATAAAGGGTCGGAGGGTGGTCCACCTTCTCTCCAATCGCTTTTAATTCATTGACTGTTTTCAGAAAATCCATTCGGCGCAACTCGGCATGAGCGGTAATCCCGCAGGCCGCACCGACCGTCACGACATCGCCGACCGTCACGAGATCGTCGGCGATGTCGGAAAAGCTTTGGGGATTCAATGTTACATGGGGAATGCCCCGCTTTTCTAATTCCGTGATATTCTTTTCCATACCAGGAACGCTTAAAGAAGCAAACACAATATCAGGATTCAGTGACTCGAGCTTCTCCATGTCAATGGAGAGGTCAGGGCCCAGCCGGGGAAGGGATTCCACGGCTTCAGGATAATCGGAATAATCATCGACACCTACAAGCTGTGGCGTTAATCCCAGGTAATCGATCAGCTCTGTATTACTTGGACAAATGGATACAATTCTCATCGGTACACCTCTATGCTAGAAAGAAATAGTGGAGAAGAAGCGTCAGAATGATGCCGGACAATCCTCCAAAAAATACTTCGATCGGCTTATGGCCGAGTAATTCCTTCAGCTCTTTGCGCTTTTCCTGTTCCGGTTTTTTCTGCCAGCCCTTGGCTTCTGACATGAATCTTTGGAAATCCACCATCAACTGATTCAACACAATGGCCTGTTCCCCTGCCTGTCTTCTGACACCGGTCGCATCAAACATTGTGATGATGGCAAACATGGCAGATACGGCGAAGATAGGGGAATCGAGACCGACCTCAAGGGCAACCCCTGTGGATAATGCGGTTACGGCCGCCGAATGGGAACTTGGCATCCCACCTGTTGAAGTGATCAATGACCAGTTTAATTCCCTTGTTGCGATGAACTGTATGGGAACCTTTACAAACTGGGCGAAAAAAATGGAAAACAATGATGCCCATAATGGAAAATTAAACAATACTTCCATGCTGTGAAATGCCACCCTTTCAATTGTTTGAATAAATATAATGTTCTCATTATATCATACCCTTTTTACTTTAGGTTTAACGTACCCCTTTGATACTTAGAAAGTCGAAATAATGGGATATCTTCGTTATAATAGGGATTGGAGGTGTCGTTTAATATGAAATTTTCAATTAATCAGAACGAGGTAACATCAACTGATCATCAATGCCTGGTGGTTGGTATTTATAATCAGCCGACATTTGAAGGGGAGCTGAAAGAACTGGATCACGCCTTTGAAGGCTATCTGACACAATTGGTGAAAGATGGAGACATTTCTTCCAAAGCCAAAAAAGTGTCAAAAGTCCATACGTTTGGGAAGATCGGCGCTAAGAGAATCCTGTTTGTCGGTTTAGGAAAGCAGAAAGAGCTGACATTCGATAGATTAAAAGAGGCGTTAGGCGTTGCTTCAAAATCAATCAAAGGCATGAAAGTGTCATCCTTTGCCGTTGCACTCGATACGTTTGTTTCGGAAGATATGACTTCAACAGATGCAGCCCATGCGTTCACAGAAGCATTTACAATGTCTACATATGAGTTTCACGGCTATAAGAAGAAATCGAATGAACCTGAAGTCCATGTAGAGGCGATTGATTTCTTTACCCAATCAGACTCGAAAGAAGTAGAAACAGCCCTGCATATCGGCTCTGCCTTCGGTAGCGGGGTCAACTCGGCCCGGACACTGGTGAATATGCCGGGGAATCTGTTAACATCGACTAAATTGGCCGAGTATGCCTTGGAGTTAGCGAAAAAATATGATTTTGAGGTGGAAATCCTTGATAAAGAAGAAATGGAGCATCTCGGCATGGGCGCGCTTCTCGCAGTCAACCAGGGTTCAGTTGAGCCGCCGAAGATGATTGTCCTGAAATACAGCGGAAAAGATGAATGGAAGGATGTCATCGGACTGGTCGGAAAAGGGATCACCTTTGATACCGGCGGTTACTCCATTAAACCGAAGGACGGCATCGTCGGCATGAAAACGGATATGGGTGGAGCGGCAGCTGTTCTTGGCGCGATGGAAATCATCGGGGAAATCAAGCCTGAACAAAACGTGGTGGCTGTCATCCCGTCTACAGACAATATGGTAAGCGGATCTGCATTCAAGCCTGACGATGTGATCACATCCATGAGCGGTAAGACGATCGAAGTGTTAAACACCGACGCAGAGGGCCGTTTAGCCCTTGCTGACGGTATGACATATGCGAAGCATCAGGGAGCGAATTATCTGGTGGACGTTGCCACCCTGACTGGCGGGGTCATCATCGCCCTGGGGGAAGATAAGACAGGTGCCCTCACGAATAACGAGGCGTTCTTTGAGCAAGTGTTGGAGGCATCGGGAGAATCAGGAGAGTATATCTGGCAGCTTCCTTATACGGAACACGACAAAAAGCGTGTACGGGGCAGCGATATAGCCGACCTGAACAACTCTCCAGGACGGGCAGGCCACGCGATCATGGGCGGAGCGTTTGTCGGAGAGTTTGCCGAAGGACTGCCATGGGTTCATCTGGATATCGCAGGAACAGCTACAACCAAAGGGAGCCATGACCTGGGCCCTGCAGGTGGAACCGGCGTTATGGCAAGGACCCTTGCTTTACTGGTCGAGCGCTTTGAACCATTAAATAAATAATCTTGAACAAGCCTTCTTTCAGTCTTTGCGACTGTAAGAGGGCTTATTTTTATGAGAAATGAACAGACGTGAATCTTTCATCCTGCTAAAGTATTGACATTCTTCCTTCATCTTGATAAAGTAGAAATCGTGATTTTATTACTCTACCAATTTAGCGAACTAAAGTATAGATGAATCGTAGAGAGTATTTTAAGGAGGAAGATTTTTATGAACGCAGTTGTTATAGCGGTTCTTGTCATGCTCGTGTTGAGCCTGGTGCGGGTCAATGTTGTGTTTGCATTGATCACTGGAGCCCTCGTCGGCGGATTGACAGGCGGTATGGGCCTAGAGGAGACAATCTCCGTATTTTCAGATGGGATCAGCGGAGGTGCAGGCATTGCACTCAGTTATGCGCTGCTCGGTGGATTCGCAGTGGCGATTTCCTATACAGGGATCCCAAACCTGCTCGTTGACTGGGTATTGAAAGTTGTTGGTAAAAAAGGGGATTCAAGAAAGACAGCTCTATCAAAAGCACTGATTGTCATTTCTATCTTAATTATGGCTTGTTTTTCCCAAAATGTGATCCCGATTCATATCGCATTTATCCCGATTCTGATTCCTCCTCTATTGAAGGTGATGACAGAGCTGCAAATTGATCGACGATTGATTGCGACAGTGATTACATTTGGATTGACGGCTCCGTACATCCTGCTGCCGGTAGGCTTTGGTCTTCAGTTCCATGAAATCATTGCTCAAAATATGGCATCAAGCGGTATGGAAATCGCCCTTGGTGATATTCCAAAAGCGATGCTTCTGCCGGTGGGCGGTATGATCATCGGTCTATTGATCGCCGTATTTGTAAGCTATCGCAAACCAAGGAATTATAGTGAAACAAAAGAAGTGATTGCTTCGGAAAAAGTCGTTTACAACAAAAAGTCGATGATTTTTGCGCTTGTAGCGATCGTGGCTGCACTTTATGTACAGCTTCAGCTGGGATCGATGATCTTCGGTGCACTGGCTGGTATTGCAGTCCTGTATATAACAGGATCTGTGAAATGGAAAGAAGCAGATGGACTCCTGAATGAAGGAATGAAGATGATGGCCTTCATCGGGTTCGTCATGATCACGGCTTCAGGCTTTGCTGCAGTCGTAACGGCAACCGGGGATGTTGAGACACTGGTGAAAGCGACAGCTGACGTCATCGGTGGCAATCAGGCACTGGCTGCTCTTATCATGCTTGTGGTTGGATTATTGGTGACAATGGGGATTGGTTCTTCATTTGCGACGATTCCAATCATCGCAGCCATCTTTGTACCTCTCGCGATGGAGCTTGGATTCAGTCCGCTCGCGACGATCGCCATCGTCGGTACTGCAGGTGCACTTGGGGATGCCGGATCACCAGCTTCCGACAGTACGCTTGGACCGACGGCGGGATTGAACGCAGATGGTCAGCATAATCACATCTGGGATACATGTGTCCCGACTTTCCTGCACTATAATATCCCTTTGATCCTGTTCGGCTGGATCGCAGCGGTCATTTTATAGTACAATCACGTTTTAATAGAAAAGAAAAATCCGAATGGTCATTCCACATCGAATGCGTTCGGATTTTTTTATTTTTCGGCTCCCTCGATCGATTGACGACAGAACAGCTTTTCATAAACGAGTTGAAAGCCGTATAGGACGATGGTTTTGACTAGAAATACAATTGATAACTGAAATTTTGTGATTCTGACGAGCGTCACATAGCCGTTTTTTCTGAACCAGTTCATTCCTGCATATGTGAATATCGAATCAACAATCACATTGACGAATAAGTAAAGATAAAAATTCCCGAACGTATATTTCAATATCCAAATTGTACCGACAAAAAACGGACCAATGATCAGCGGCAGTTCTCCCAGGACATTGGGCTTAACCGAATAAAGAAACCACCACCATTTTCTCTTCTCTGCGTATCTTCCTTCTGCAAGGAGAAACAGCGCCATGAAGATGGAGCCGGGAAGATATCTCTTGAAGGCTTTCGCGCCGATCAGTGGAATGGTGAACCAAGGTAAAATGGTCATCAGTGCAATCAGTTTATTGGAATTCTTCATACATAAGCCCCTTCGAACGATCTTTATACATGTATCATCCCTCTCTTTTACAGAATTATGTATGGATGTGAAGAGAGAAAAGGGTTAAACTTACCCGGTGGTGTAGCAAGTCACAGTCATAAAAAAAGTTGGGCGATGATCCGATTCAAAGTAGAATCCCGGATCATCGCCCAGCTTTTACATTACAGCGTCATGTCCACCTGACAATCACAATCAGATGGCAGCAATCCACTTGACCGAGCTTTTCGTCAAACACGAGACGAATGCCGTCAGGATTGAAGGATACGACAGGCTGGACCGTCGTGCCGATTGTTTGAAGTAACCTATGTACTTCAGGTAAATTGGATTGTTGTGCGGCATTCATGAATTTCCTTGAAAATTCTTTGGATGATTGGATTTTTTTCAAGACCATCTCCGCATCCTTCATCAGGCTCAATGTTTTTCCGGCAGAAGACATGAAGGTTTGGGTGTCAATCGGGGGATAGGTCCGATTGGTGGAAAAGACGGGTTGTGCCCTTGGGTGGATGGGTGAGAAAGGGCGCTGCACAGGCGGATAAAACGGATGATATCGATACATGACAATATCCCCTTTCAATAAAAAAATCTCTAAGGATATGTATGAAACTGTACGGAGGATTATTCATTCTTCCACTGCGAAGGGGAAAAAAGGGATTTTAAAAGCGTTTCTCGAACAGATAGAGAGAAGAAAATATTAGATGAGGTGAATCACATGAATATGGACAATACATTAATCAGTGCATTAGGAATGGAGTTTGTGGAATTGGGAAAGGGAAAGGTCATTGCGACGATGCCGGTGAATCAAAACACAAGACAGCCGTTCGGGTTCCTCCACGGAGGTGCGTCTGTTGCACTTGCTGAAACGGTGGCGAGTGTGGGGGCAGTACAATTGATCGATCTTGATAAAGAAATCTGCTTCGGTCTTGAAATTAATGCGAACCATATTAAAGCCAAACGGGAAGGGATGGTCACTGCGACAGGGACGGTGATGCATCAAGGAAAAACGACGATGGTATGGGACATCAAAATCACCGATGAAGACAATCAGCTGATCTGTGTGTCGAGGTGTACGATGGCAGTCGTGCCGAAACGGTGAGGTTTAGAACGTGATGAAATGGGAAATCAAATACTGACGACTAAATGAGGAGGCGTATCCTGATGAGTTGGACAAAAAGCGATTATCCCGCATCACTGAAGAATCTGCCTGCAGACGTCCGGAATAAAGCGATTGAGATTGCCAATGCGCTCCTTGACGAGGGGTATGAAGAGGGGAGGGCGATTGCCATCGCCACTGACCGTGCCCACCAATCAGAGGAGGGAAGCGCAGATGATAAGACTGAATATCATCTCTCCCCACATGATGACGGCTGGCAGCTGAAGAAGGCAGACGGCCAGAGAGCCATCATGGTGGAAGAAACGAAGGGAAAGCTGTTGGACAAAGCAAAGAACTATGTGACGGACCATGGAGGCACACTGGTCGTCCATAAACAGGATGGAAGCGTGGAGGATCACTTTTATCAGAGTGAATAGATGCTTTTCCAACACCAAAAAAGGCTTGGCTGCCGGAACCTATCTTCCGGTCGCCAAGCCTTTCTTTATTGACTGTTCTGACGTTCATATTCTGCTTTGTTCTTTAAATCATCCCGTACACTTTTATCCCAAAGCTTGACGCCTGAGTTATAGGCAGCCCGGGAGATGAGATGGCCGGCGACAGGAGCGGTCACGAAGATGAAGATGATCGCAAGGATCAACCGTGAATTGAAATGACCGTGCTCCAGATAGAAATAAAGGAATGTGGCAAGCAGGATCGACATGACGCCGAGCGTCGCGCTTTTGGAAGCTGCGTGGTTCCTCGTATAAACATCCGGAAGCCTGACCAAACCAAAGGCAGTGACCAGGCTGAGGAATCCTCCTACCACTAAAAAGAAACCGATGAAAAATCTAATGATCTCGCTCACGTTCGATGATCTCCCCTTTCTCTAAAAACTTTGAAAAGGCTACGGTCCCAAGGAAAGCGAGAATCCCAAGGAGGAGAATCACTTCAAGGAAAGCATAGGTGTCGAGCATCATGGAAACAAGGGCGATGATCGCAATCAGATTGATCCCGATGGCATCGAGGGCAACCACCCGGTCAGGGGTCGTCGGCCCTTTGATGACTCTGTAAATAAGACCGAGCATGGAAAGAGAGACGCATAACAGGGTGACTTGAAAGATCAAATGTAACATTAGCGGCTCACCTCCATAATCGCTTTTTCAAATGAATTCTTGATTTCATCGATTGCCTGATCTGCGTCAGGAATGTCGATGGCATGGACATAAAGGATTTTATTGTCGTAAGAAACGTCCATGACGAGTGTACCGGGTGTCAAGGTGATCAGGTTCGCCAATAGGGTGATCTCCCAATCGGTTTGTAATTCGGTCGGTAAAGCAAAGATCCCTGGCTGGAAATCCATCTTTGGTTTTAAAACAGTTTTCAATACCGCGATGTTGGCAAGAATCAATTCCTTTAGGAACAGGAAGAACAAGCTGATCACTGCAGCCACCCGCAATAAATAGAAACGGGAATTGAAAAATCTTCTGAATGCAAATATCACAAGCAATCCTAGTAAAAAGCCAATAATGAATGACTGAGAAGTAAAGGATACCGAAAGAAACATCCAGACAAAGGCTAAGAAAAAGTTTAATAGTATTTGAAAAGCCATTCTACATTACTCCTTTAACACTGCGTCTATATAAAGATCCGGGTTCACCAGTACTTCTGTTGCTTGTGTGAATAATGGACGCATCGCTTCGGCACCGAGTCCGTAACCTATTGCCAACACAACGAGAACGGCCGAAGTCATCCATAAGTAACGGGCGTCTCCTTTAGAAACCCCGTCATACTCCTTAGGGGTGCCCCAAATGCCATTCAGGAAGATCTTGATGACTGAATATAGCACGAGCAGACTCGACGCGAGGACTACTCCAGCGCCTACATAGGCCTCTGCAGCAAAGCTTCCCCGCAGTATCAGTAATTTACCGATAAAACCGCTTAGAGGCGGTATTCCGGCCAATGAGAAGGCTGCTACAAGAAATGTCCAGCCTAGCCACGGATAATGCTTGATCAATCCGCCCATTTTCTTCAGGTCGGCCGTTCCAGTGATCGCAATCATTACGCCTACAAGAAGGAATAAAGCCGCTTTGATGATCATGTCATGGACAAGATAATAAATGGCCCCTTCCAACGCTTCTGGATTCATCGTCGACACCCCGAATAAGATGACGCCCACTGCAATGATGATGTTATAAATGATGATCTTCTTCACATCCCAATACGCAATGGCACCGATACAGCCCAGCACGATGGTAAGGATGGCGAGCATCGCAAGTATTTCATGTGTAAAGCCCGTATCATGATAGAAAAACAGTGTATACGTCCGGATGATAGAATAGATCCCGACTTTTGTCAGCAGGGCGCCGAATAACGCAAGCACCGGTGTCGGCGGTGCGTAGTACGAGCCTGGCAGCCAAAAGTAAAGCGGGAAAATCGCACCTTTCAAGCCGAAAACCAATAGAAACAGGATCGCAATCGCTGTCAGGATTCCCGGCTGGCCCGCCTCGGCAATCTTCATTGAAATATCCGCCATATTCAGCGTACCGACGACAGAATATAAGAACGCCACGGTGATGACGAATAAAGCGGAAGAGATGACATTCACAAGAATGTATTTGATGCCTTCACGTAATTGGGCCTTCTTTCCTCCAAGGACCAACAGCACGTATGAACTCATCAACATCACTTCAAAAAAGACGAACAGGTTGAAAATATCACCTGTCGTAAATGCCCCGTTCACCCCAACCAATAAAAACTGTACGACCGGGTAGTAGTAAAAGCGTTCCCGGTCAGAGCCGATTGATTTAAAGGAATAAAGCAGCACCACGAGCGTAATGATGCTTGTTGTCGTCACGAGCAGGGCTGAGAACATATCGGAAACGAGGGTAATGCCGAAAGGTGCGTCCCAGCTCCCGAGGTTCACAGATTGAATGCCTTCATGATGGACCGTATTGATCAGTACCAGTGATGCCGCAATGGTCCCGATCATGGAAAGGCCAGATATCCATCTTTGAACCTTTATATATTTACTGATAAACATTAAGATGATCGCCGTGAACAACGGGATCAAAATCGGTAGTAGTAATAAGTTAGTCATTTCCTTCGTTACCTCTCATCTGATCCATATTATCTGTGCCGAGCTCCTGGTATGCACGGTAAGCGAGTACAAGGAAGAAAGCTGTCACACCGAAACTGATGACGATCGCCGTCAGGATCAGTGCCTGTGGCAATGGATCCACATAAGAATCAGCGTGCTCTCCAAGAAGGGGGGCATCTCCCCCTTTAAGGCCGCTCACAGAAAGGATCAATAAATGGGCACCGTGACTCAACAGCGCTGTTCCGATAATGATA
This sequence comes from Bacillus sp. KH172YL63, assembly GCF_011398925.1. Classification (NCBI taxonomy): domain Bacteria; kingdom Bacillati; phylum Bacillota; class Bacilli; order Caryophanales; family Bacillaceae; genus Bacillus; species Bacillus sp. KH172YL63. The sequence goes on along the minus strand of NZ_AP022842.1, from coordinate 3,530,938 downwards.
CGGAGCAGGCTTTTCGATAGCATCAAGTATACGGCGCTCGTGAATAGGACTCCGACCACAATGGCCATCAGGATTTCCATTATTCGCTCACCCCAATCGTTTGAATGATGGTCATCGTGACACCAATGACTACGAGATACACACCTGTGTCAAAAAGGACAGCGGTATGCAGCGACGTTTTCCCTAGAAGGGGAAGGTGGAAATAATCGTAAGCATGTGTCAGGAAAGGAACATCGAATAATAACGCTCCCGCCCCCGTTGCCACCGACAAGAACAATCCGATTGCCGTTACGATTTTATAATCAACCGGCAAGATGGAGGAGACGGTCTTGATATCATAAGCAAGTAATAATAGAACGATGGCTCCCGATGTCATCAATCCTCCGATGAAGCCTCCCCCCGGCGTGTAGTGGCCTGAGAAGAATAGCTTCAATGAAAAGAGGATGATGATGAATGCGACCACATTGGTGACGGTTTGCAGGATGACATCATTTGTTTTTACTTTGTTTTTCATCCTTCATCCCTCCTTGTAAGACGCAACTTGATCATCGAGTAAATGCCGAGTGCGGCAATCGCCAGCACGCAAATCTCGAACATCGTATCAAAGCCACGGAAGTCGACTAAGATGACATTGACCATGTTTTCTCCGCCGGCTTTATCGTGGGTGTTCTCAATGTAATATTCTGAAATGGAAGTGAACAGTTTCGAACTGTACGATGAAATGGCGAATAGTGTGACGACCACTCCGACGCCGATCGAAATCAATGCATTTCCAAGTTTGAACCTCATTCTTTCTTCATGCCTGCTCAGCTTTGGCAGATGGTAGAAGCAAAGCAGGAACAGGGCAACCGATACCGTCTCAATGACAAGCTGTGTCAATGCAAGGTCCGGTGCACGGAATAGAACGAAGAATAACGAAACGGTATAGCCTGCAGCACCGAGCGAAATGATCGATGTTAAGCGTGACTTCGCAAACAGGATGGTGACTGAGCTGATGATTAATAGAAGCGCGATCGCAACTTCATATACACCAACAGGGGCAAGCTCTTTCGTGTTAATCGTAAATGCACCCTTGAACCACATGGCAAAGAGCGAGATGGCAATCAAGAATGAGAAGATATACACGAGATATGTGCGGATGAAGCCTGTCATATAACCGCTCGTAAAGCGTTTGGCTCCCTGTTCACTCTTGACCAATCCGCCGTCATAAAACGAATTCAACGTCAGGCGGTCAGGTATCCATGAGTATACCTTCCTCCATGCAGGGAGGGTCAGGTATAAAAGGATCCCGAATAAAATGACGCCGAATGTCATAAATAATTCAGGTGTAAATCCATGCCAGAATGAAATGTGTGCTTCAACAGCATGTCCTTCCTCGATTAAGCTTGGTGTGATTGCGGAAACCGCCGGGGCGATGATCCGTTCAGAAAGGATATTCGGGAAGAAACCGAAGATGACCACGAGTGAAGCAAGGATGATTGGTGAAATCAACATACCAAGCGGTGCTTCATGAGGTTTCTTCTCTAGCTTCTCAGGCTGATACTTACCTGTGAAGGTTTTGAATACAAGTATCATGCTGTAAATGAACGTGAACACACTTCCTACCCATGCAAGGAGAGGGAAGAGAAGTCCGAAAGTGTCCAGGTTGAAGATATCCATTTCAAGGACCCTAACCATTCCGGTAAAGAACATTTCCTTAGAAAGGAATCCGTTGAATGGTGGCAGACCGGCCATCGAGAACGCGCCGATGATCGCAATCGTAAAGGTGATGGGCATGAAGTTCATCATCCCGCCAAGCTTCCGGATATCTCTCGTACCTGTTTCATGATCGATGATTCCGACGACCATGAACAAGCTTCCTTTGAACGTTGCGTGATTGATCAAATGGAAGACCGCGGCAAGCGTGGCCACCATATAAATGTTCTCATCAAGGGTTGTATAGTGGAGGGCAGCTGCCCCGACCCCAAGTAAAGACATGATGAGACCGAGCTGACTGACGGTGGAAAAGGCAAGAATCCCTTTTAAATCAGTCTGCTTTACTGCATTGAACGAGCCCCACAGTAATGTGAAGATCCCAACACCGCCTACAAGCCACAGCCACACACTTGATTCTGCGAATACCGGTGACAAGCGGGCTACAAGATAGATCCCGGCTTTGACCATCGTCGCAGAGTGCAGATATGCACTGACAGGTGTAGGTGCTTCCATTGCATCCGGCAGCCAGATGTGGAACGGGAATTGTGCAGATTTAGTAAACGCTCCTAGCAGGACAAGAAGCAGGGCTGGAATAAACAGTGCCTGCGTCATGAGTTCGTCGGCCTGAACGACCAGTTCCCTGATGCTGAAGGTGCCTCCCATAAGATAAAGAAGCAGGAATCCTCCCAACATGCTCAGTCCGCCAAATACTGTGATGAGCATCGATTTCTGGGCACCGTATCTTGAACGTTCCCTGTGATACCAATACCCGATCAATAAGAACGAAGAAATCGATGTGAATTCCCAGAACATATATAGGACGATGAGATTGTCAGAAAGCACGACCCCAAGCATCGCACCCATAAACATCATTAGATATACATAGAAATTATGTAATTGTTCCTTCTTCTTATCGAGGTAATAGATTGAATACAGGACCACAAGTGATCCAATACCGGTAATGAGGAGCGCGAAAAGGAGTCCCAGTCCGTCCACATAGGCGATGAAATCAATGCCGAATGAAGGCATCCATTCCAGGGTTTCCTTCACCGTATCCCCGTGCTTTGTGATGGAGATGAACTGAAAGAAGTAAGTAAACAAAGCAGCCGGCAGCAATAATACGAACCAGCCCGTATGTACATTCCGAAATGCTTTATAAAGAAATGGAATGACGATGGCAAATAAAAAAGGCGATACAATTGCCCAATGTAATAATGTCATATATGACCCCCCTTATGTAAATTTCATTTATTCTCAACATGGTCTTTTGTCGTCCTCAATCTCACACTTGCATAATTCGAGCAAATCCGACCTAAGCTGAACCTCAAAGAGCATTATAACGTAAAAAATAAATGCTTGCATTATTCACGATGCCTTTGCCATCCGATTGTTTAAGAAGTATTAAATATGAAGACAGCCGGAAATGTCACGGGAAAAAAATGTAGAATTTACGGCCCTTTTCTCATCACCCAAGAATAGTTTCGGTCAAATTGGAGAATCCTATCCATGAGGTGATGAAGTGATGAAAAAGAAAACAGTAGCGGTTACGACCATATTCTTTACCTTTTTTGGATTTGCGTGGTTGATTGAGACGCAGGATCGATTCAATAGAGGCATCATGGATGCAGAAGAACCGACCTCATTGAACATTCAGCCGGTCCAATATGGTGAGACAGCAGAAGTGGAAGAAGACAACACAACAGAGGTGCGAAAAAGGGTGCCGTATAAATCCAGGGAGTACATCAGGGTTGTGCCCCATCCTGGCGCCCCTACAGGTCAATAGGATACTGTCCTCACATTCTTTCACAGAGGGCAGTATTTTTGTGTCAATAATAGGAAAAAGGTCATTATCTCTTCCAAATCTATACCCTTTTCAAGCGTCCCATAAACGATTATGATGGGGAGGGAACGGAAGAATCGTTATGGGAGAGTTACAATTGAAAAATACATACTTAACAAGTTATTTACCGCTTTTTTCTATATTATTGTTCAGCCTTACGTTTTCTGTATACGGAGTCGACGTATTCATCGATTTATTCAAGAAAATCGGTGTATACCCGGGCATGAGGGAGTTCTTGTCTGATATACAGCTGAAACTCGCCATCCTAGTCCTGTTGATGGTCGCTGCCTTCATGGTATTTGCTGCCTTGAAGCTGATCGCAGAAACGATCAATGGTGTATCCATGCTGTTTTTCTCCAAGGATTCAGACGGGGAATTGTACAACCACGTCCGTGCAGGTTCGATGATTTATTTTATCGGCGGTCTCGTATCTGTCGTCAGCTTGAAGTCCTTTCTCGGGCTGCTCCTCATCTTTGCACTCAGCTCCATCGCATATTTCATTTTCTTTGTTTATAAAATAACCCCCTCTCTTTCCAAAATGGGGATCTTCGGTGTCGTGAGCCTGCAGGTATTCTCATGGTCCTCCATCTTTTTGACGATTTTCTTCATCTGTCTGAAACTATACAGCGGAGTAATGGCGAGCCTTCCGATCATGTCGAAGGTGAAGTTGTAAATTGGATGTTTGGAAGTGATGGGAGACGGTGAGGCGGAGAGGCGGAGGAGCCGAGATTTTTCGACAACATGATCATATATTTGAAAAGGCGCTCATATATTCGGAAACGTGCTCATATATGAAAATTCCCGCTCATAAATTTTATAACCGGCTCATATTTTCAAAATGTGGCTCATAAGTAAACGAAACCAGCTCATATATGAATCAGGGAGAGGGTGATTGAAGGGTGAACCTTTGATCTCCCTCTCTTTTTGACCTATTTGACCGGTATATGGTTTAGGAATCGTACATTTTTGCTCAAAACAAGTGCAAAACCCCTACAAACATAAAGAGGCAGCCTCAAAATCATGTTACCTGATTTTAAAGGCTGCCCCTTTTATTATCCAACATCACAGCGAAGTTATTTCATAATACTTTTCCAAATTTTATGGCTTGGCCGCTGTCGCTCGATTTCACTCATATTCCGGGGGAGATCGTGGCCGACCCATACACCGGTCGTGTACGTGTCGGTCAGGCCCATCACCCAGTAGTCGTGGTAGTTATTGGTGGTCCCGGTTTTGATCCCTACATACGGTTTTGATACGTAAGCAGCCTTGCCGGTCCCGGTCCTTGCGGCTTCGTTCAGCATCTGCCTCAGTTTAGCAGTGGTGGCTTCCGACCAGACCTTCTTCGGTTCGTTCTTCCATTGATAGAGGATGTTCCCTTGATTGTCTTTCACGTGGAGGATGGCATGGCTCTGTTTGTAATGTCCATCAATGAATGACGTATAGGCATCGGTCATTTCAAGAGGGCTCATGCCGTATGTGAATCCTCCTACTGCCGAGGCATACGTTTGATCCTTCTTTGTCACCCGGCTGAATGAAAACGGGGAGATCATCGCGAATGCATCGTGGAGACCGACTTTCTCCATCAGTCTCAGAGCTGAGCCGTTATAGGATTGGGCCATTGATTGATTCAATGTCACGGTTCCGGGCTGGGTCCCCCCATAATTGATCGGGCAATACCCCGAGATGCAATATTGATTCGCATTGATCCTTTCGGTGATGGCCGCTTTGGACTTCTCGATGTAAGGACCATACACGAGTAATGGTTTAATGGCAGATCCTGGTTGTCTGAAAGCCTGGAAAGCATGATTGAAATTGTATTTCTGATAGTTTCTACCGCCGGATAAGGCAACGATGGATCTTGTCTTGTTGTCGATGGTGACTGTCGCTCCCTGCAGCCCTTCCTGCAGTTGATTGTTTAGTGCGCTGACGCTTTTTTGTTGAAGAGCAGGGTTTAGCGACGTTTGAATGCGGACACCGGAAGCGATCACTTCCTGGAGGCGCTTGTCTAATTTCTCTGCAATTTCCTGTTTCTCTTCAGGTGAAGCGGCATTTTCGATTTCCACTTTATAACCCTCGTTCAGGGCAATCAAATCCTTTAATTCATTTTCTACGTAGAACGCATAATCGGGATAGAGATCCGTTTTCTTCCTGACATTCAATGAAATCGGGACTTTTTTCAGTTTCTCTGCTTCTTCGCCAGACAGTTTGCCCGTATTGACGAGGATATCCAGCAATCGCTCCTGCCGTACCTTCGTTTGATCAAAGTGATCAAGCGGATCATATTTTCCCGGGTTATTTGGAATCGAAGCGATAAATGCCATTTCGGCTTGATTGAGCTCGGTGAGGCTTTTCTGGAAATAGTATTGAGACGCGGTTTCGACACCGTACACGCCGTTGCTGAAATAGATGACGTTTAAATACAGTTCAAGTATTTCATCCTTTGTTAACGATTGTTCAATTTCATGAGCATAAAATAACTCGGTCAACTTCCGGTTGTATGTCTTTTCCTGGCCCAAATATAAATTCCGGGCGAGTTGCTGGGTGATGGTGCTTCCACCCTGCTGGATATGGGTGAACACAAGATTCTTCACGACAGCCCGAAGGATGGCTCCTGCATCGAATCCGACGTGTTCATAAAAGTGCTGATCCTCGGACGCGACGAGAATCTCCTTTATAAAAGGAGGGATCTGTTCATCCGAAGCATATAAACGAAACGGCCGGTTCACTTCCGAGAAAACCTTTCCGTTTTGATCGAGCATCAAGGTTGTGCGGTTCAGATCTAACGTATCCGTGCTGACCGCATGCTTCAATTCCTTTTTGAAGCTTTGTACTTTATTCCACTCACCGGCCGTAAAAAACAAGGTGGTGAAGAAGATGAGCATAAAACCAATCACTGTTACATAACCTGCAAAAACTCTCATATCTCACGCTACTTTTCTAGTAATCTTTCACATGGCTTGTCTGATTCGAATGACGTATACTCCACCATAATAATCCAAACGCGCCTAAGAATAAAGCACCTGTCGTATAAAAAACCGAGGAAATGCCAATATAGCCTGACAGGATTCCGCCAAAGGCAGGTCCCACGACATTACCGAGGAACCGGAAGCTTTGGTTATAACCGAGTACTTCCCCTTGCATGCTGACAGGTGCTTCCTGACGGATGTAGGCCGTGACGCACGGAATCATGCCGCCGATTGCAATGCCGAACAGGAAGCGGAACAGTACAAGCTGCCAAAGTTCCTGAGCTAGCGCCTGGGGAACGATGAAAATACAAGCAAGGACCAGGAGGATCGATAATACTTTCTCGTAGCCAATCTCGTCCCCAAGCCGCCCCCAGCGTCTCGTGGCGAGTAAATTTCCAAGCCCGGTGGCTGAAAAAGCAACGCCGGCGAGAAATGCAAGGTTTGAAGAGGTGGTAAGTTCATCGACATAGAGTGCGAGAAGGGGCTGGATACTGAAGTTCGCCGTCTGAATAAGAAAAGACAGGAGAAGGACCGTCACCAATAACTTATGATTGTAAATATGGCGGATCACGTCTTTTCGTGTATATTTGTTTCTTTGATTTTGCTGCTCCTCGGATCTTACCTCGTGTATGCCAGCCAACACAACGGTTGCTGCCCCTGCGATGGCAATGGAAGTGATGATGAACGTATAAGAAAAACCAACATGATCTGCCAGCAGTCCACCGAGGACGGGACCGAACAACCCACCGGAGACCGTACCCATTTGCAGGGTGCCCAATGTGCGGCCGGCTTCTTCCTTCGGGGTCTGGGCTGAAATGAGGGCCATCGAAGTCGGGATGAAGCCTGTCACAGCCCCCATGATCATGCGGAGGAAGAAAAGTCCCCACACAGAATCCATGAAGCCCATCATGAATATCGAGGCGGCGATCCCGTACCCGGTGATCAGAAGGATCGGTTTATACCCAAACCGGTCACCGATCCGCCCCCATGCCGGAGAAATGAAAAACGCCGTCAGAAACGTAATGCCAAAGACAAATCCTGACCAGCGTTGAATGTACTCGTGACTATGGGGACCGAATGTTTCAATATAGAGTGACAAAAAAGGCAGTACCATGGTTGCGCTTGCCGCAACGAGAAAATTGGCCAGAAGCATGATTGTCAGATTTTTATTTCTTGTTGAAATGGTTAACACCTTCTATGGATAATATTTCGCTTAACTAAATATTCATTGTATTAAAGATGGAGATCATCGTCCAATGATTAACATTTATTCTCAGATAAAACCGGTAATTAGTCATAATTTCTACATATAGCATGATATAATGTAAGAATAAGAAGTATGAGGAAGTGGGGGACGTTTCGGGGTAGTTGGACATTCATGAAGGGACAGAGAGATAATGCCCCAGATCCTGTTACAGGCGTGTATGAACAAACTTTGCGAAAAAAGATTTTTTAATATAGATAGATTGGGGTCTTATCTACATTTTGAGGAGGGAGTATAGTGGCAAAAGCGGAGCAGCTTGTGTTTATTGATTTTGAGTTTTCTATGCCGGAACGACATAGAGTCCCCAAAGGTTTTTTTCCGGAGATCATCGAAGCCGGGGTAGTGGTGGTTCAGAATGGAAAAGTGTCAGCTACGTTTTCATCTTATGTGAAACCGACTGCATTCCCCAAACTAACCAATCGCTGCAAACGGTTTTTATCCATCACTCAGCAGGAAGTGGATGCCGGCATTACATTTAAAGGTATGGTCGATTATTTCAACGATATCAATACCAGGGGGATCGAAAAGGTCGTGACATGGGGAAATATGGACATGAAGGTGCTCAGGGATAATTGTGCACAGACGGGCATTCCGTTCCCGTTCCAGGCGCAATTTGTCGACCTGTCCATGGAATACAAACGATTTTTTGGCGATCAGAACCAAACGGGCCTGTGGAAAGCAGTCCAGGAATACGGGAGAGAAGGAGTCGGAAAGCATCACAAAGCACTGGATGATGCCCTCACCACCCACCATATCTACAATCTTGTCGAAAAAGACAAGAAATACCTCGATAAAGCGGAACCCACCACCATCGGAGACCGGATCGACCTCTCCAAATTTTATAATCAGCTCGCATGATAAGATGAGGGACGGACCTTGAAGGTCCGTCCCTCATTACTTTTTATAAAGAAAGGCGATACATCAATTCGTATTCCCTTTGAACAGATTGCAGGGTTTCAAGGCTTTTCAGGGCGTGGGGTGATCGGTCTGCTTCCAATTCCTGCTTCAGTGTATGGAAAGACTCGATCAGTGACTCATTGTAGTCAGGAATCTCACCTTCATAGGGTTTGACCATCTTCTCCGGCATATTTGCCCGCTCCATGTGGGCAAGCGCCTTCCGCTCATGAAACAAAGGGACGTCCACTTCATTAGGGTTGTGAAGATCCCCTTGGCGAGGATGCTTCAGGACGGCAAGGATTCTTACCACATAAGCACCCGGCCGTTCATCGGTCACTTCCCCGATATACTTTCCTGTTTTATAAAAAGCTGTGACATTATCACCAATTTGAATGTTTTTCATAAAAAAACCTCCTCACGTACATCAATCTCTATTATAATGAAAGCGGAATGAACTGTGAAATAACTACTATAAAGGTAACATGTGGAGGTACATATATGAAGCGTTTACTGATTTTGACCCTGTGCTTATTAGGTTTAATCCTTGCCTCTTGTGGACAAACAGAAAAGGATGAGTCGAAAGACGACCCTAAATCAGACGAAAAAACGACAACCTCAGAAGATACTAAAGGAGATGAAGAGATGTCATACCCACAGCTCTCGACAGAAGTCGCTGAAAACGAAAGATTAGTCGAAATGAACACTTCGATGGGAACGATCAAAATCAAGCTTTTCCCTGAACAAGCACCTAAAACCGTTGAAAATTTCATTACCCACAGTGAAAACGGCTATTACGATGGATTGAAATTCCACCGTGTGATAAAGGATTTCATGATTCAAGGCGGAGATCCGAATGGAAATGGAACCGGAGGGGAGAGCATCTACGGTGAATCGTTCGAAGATGAATTTTCGCAGCAATTATTCAATCTGCGCGGCGCCCTGTCAATGGCCAATGCAGGAGCTGACACAAATGGAAGTCAATTCTTCATTGTACAAAAAAGCGACATCGATCCCCAACTGGAAGATCAAATGAAATCGGCAGGCTTCCCGGCTGAAATCATCGATGCATACATGGAAAACGGGGGGACCCCATGGCTCGATCAAAAACATACCGTCTTTGGCCAAGTGGTCGAAGGAATGGACATCGTGGATGAAATTGCGAACGTGGAAGTAGGCGCAAACGATCTCCCGAAAGAAGATGTTGTGATCAAAAGCATCAAAGTTGTAAAGTAATATACTAGGAGCCGTGTAATCCGGATAAGGATCACGGCTTTTTTCGGAAAATGACGGCATATTTCCTCGGAAATTGTCGAGGTCTGGAGCGATGGTTGGAATGCTGCGGACCGGGTTGGTATAATAGACGAAGCGATATCTGGAAAGGAGCTTTCAATGCTTTCTTCATTTGTTATAAATTTATTTCTTTATTTTCCCGAAGATAAGACAGAATATATTCCTGCCGGGATTACAATGGTCATCTTCCTGATTGGTGCGCTCTTGACGTTCCGGATCATCTTGAAGGTTTCAAAGCGTGAAGAATTGAAAACGAAGAAGATGGAAGAAGAAGCCATGAATCGGAAGCGGAAAACTGAATAAGCAGAATGGACACGCTATTGGCGTGTTTTTTTTGTTGTGAGAACCGTTGCCCCTGGAAGAATATTTTTCGCCCTCTAAGTGAACAATGTGGAAGAGTATGAAGATTTGGAGGAAGAACGGTATGAAACGAACAACTGTAGCTTATTTGGTCACCCTAAGCATCTTTGTTGGAGGGTGTGCCATTGAAAACCCTAAAAAGGTTGAAGTGGAAATGAAGAATGAGAATGGTGATTCTCTAGGTACAGCAACTCTGCAGGAGCAGACTGACGGAGTGGAAGTGGGGTTGGATCTTGAAGGGTTGCCGCCGGGGGAGCATGCGATACATATCCACGAAAGAGGGGCATGCAAACGGCCGGACTTTGTGTCTGCCGGCAATCATTTCAACCCGGATGATACGAAACACGGACTGCTCCATCCGGAAGGTGCCCATGGCGGAGACCTTCCCAATCTCATCGTCGGGGATGACGGGACGGTCAAAGTCACCTTGATGGCACCGATGGTCACATTAGCAAAAGGGAAAACGTCACTTTTCACCAAAGACGGAACCTCCCTTATCATTGATGAGAACAAAGATGACGGTATGACACAGCCTTCAGGTGACTCCGGGAAAAGGATCGCCTGCGGGGAGATTGTAAGTGATAAGAAGTAACAGGTGAGAGCGGGAACTTTGGAGCCTCTCCACAAAAAACGGTAAGAGTCGACTGATCAGGTCCGCTCTTACCGTTTTTATATTAAGCCAAAGCCTTTTTGATCCTGTTCAGCCCCTCAATCAATGTAGCCTGCGGGCATGCGATATTCATCCGCACAAATCCTTCGCCGCCGGGTCCGTACTTTGGACCTGGCTCAAGGGCAATCTTGCCTTTATTGAGTAAGCGGTCTTTCAGATCTTCATCGGATAAGTCCAGTTTCGTGCAATCGATCCAAACTAAATACGTTCCTTCCGGATCAACGAGTTGCAAGTCAGGGAGATGTTCTGTGAGGAATGTTTTGGTGATCTGTACGTTTTCCTCAAGGTATTGAAGGATGTCATTCAGCCAAGGTTCTCCGTGGCGGTAGGCTGCTTCCATTCCGATGATGCCGAATGCGTTCAGTGTAAAGAAGCCCTGTTTTTTGTGGATATCGGCGATTTTTTCCCGATGGTCTGGATTTGCCGTAATGATGGCAGATGCCTGAAGTCCCGCGAGGTTAAAGGTTTTACTCGGTGCGATGCATGTGATGTTCATATCCCTGTACGACTCATGAAGGGAAGCGAGGGGTGTATGTTCACGATTTCCATATACGAGGTCTGAATGGATTTCATCCGATGCAATCACAACATTATATTTGCGGCATAATTCAGCCATGCCCGTCAGCTCTTCTTTCGTCCATACCCGTCCGCTCGGATTGTGCGGGTTGCAGAGAAGAAACAGTTTGACCCCGGATTTCAATGCTTCTTCAAAAGATTGAAGATCAATCGAATAGTGTCCCTCACGATAGTCCAACTGCGCGTTGACGATCTCACGGCCGTTGTCTTCTACAAGATTGAAAAAAGGGGTATAGACAGGGGATTGGACCAGTACTTTGTCACCGGGCTTGGTCAAAGCCTGAATGATTGTCGAAAGGGCGGGCACGACCCCGGGGCTGTATTGAAGCCAGGATTTCTCGATCGTCCAGCTGTGACGATTATTCATCCACTCCTTGATGCTTTCTGCTGCCCCGTCCCCTACAAATGTATATCCGAATATGCCGTGATCCAGTCTTGCCTGAAGGGCATCGAGCACTTCTTGAGGCGGGAGGAAATCCATATCTGCCACCCACATCGGGAGGACATCATCCTTCCCGAAAACGGTTTTTGTGAGGTCCCATTTTACAGAGGAGGAGCCTTTCCTGTCGATGATTTGTTCGAATTTGTTCATTGGTTGTTCTCCTTTCTTTTATGTAGTTGTAGTTAAATCATATGATGGAAATGAAAAAGAAAAAACAAATCTGCTTGTATTCAACACGAATCGTCATGGTCAGCGGGCAAAGAAAAAGGGAACTTCCCCTACGTTTCAGAAATGAGCGACTGGGAAAGTCCGTTTTGAAAGAGCGGCTCTGATTGGGGCTCATCCGCAAGCTCCGTTTCAGAGGCGTTGACAAAGTGGTGAATATAGTTCAATACTTCCTGGGGCTTTTCTTCCGGGACGAGATGGCCGGTTTCTTTGAGTACGACAAGCTTTGAATTCGGGATATCCTGTTTTAACTTATGTCCTGTGGACAGGGGGACGACCCTGTCATGCTCTCCCCATACGAGAAGGCAGGGAGTCTGGATGTTTTTCAGATCGCTTGCCGATAAGTCTCCTTCACGGTCCCGGATCATCCGGGTCAATGCTTTAAAAATATCATCTTCCAGGAAGGGTTTCAGATAGCCGAACATCATTTCATCATCAATCATGGCAGGGTCATGGACAACATTTTCAAGGTTGCTACGGATCCCTGACCGTGTCAGCCACAGCTTGATATATAAATGGAAGAAGGGTACGTGGCTCAGCATCATGACGGGCCATTTCATTTTCTTTAAGTAACCTGAACTGCACAGGAGCACCCCTTTTTCTACGAGGGAAGGGGCCTTTTTCATCACATTCAAGGCGATCTGTCCACCCATCGAATGACCCGTCAGATGGATGCGGCCCACATTGAGATGGTCCAACAGGGTGATGACCGTATCGGCCAGGTTCTCATATGAGTAGATGAACCGGTTGTTTTTCTCGCTGTTCCCAAAGGGAGGGAGATCGATGGAAATGACATTGTAATTTTCTTTCAGAAGCGGTGTCAGTCTTCTGAAGCTGAAGGTCGATGATAGGAATCCATGAAGAAGGACGAACGTTTCCGGAGCAGTAGGATGGAGGTGATGTTCGAAATAAACGTTGGCACCATTCACCTGTACCCTTTTTGCAAAATCATGTTCTTGCATATCCCTTTCACACCTCTCTGATTCTTTAAAGGTATTTTACCCGTATTTAAACATTTCACACCCCGGTGAGAAAGTTGGCTTCTCTTTCATAATGGTCAAAGCATTCGGGGAAATTACGGGTAAGGGATGATCCCTCTTTTTTTAAATGAATCTTCTGATATAATAAAACCATTTAGTGGTGATGAGGAGGAAGCAGGATGCAACTGAGAGAAATGGAGCTTGATTTAGTCAGGATTTTGCAAAAAGATGCGAGGATTTCTTATGAAAGCTTGGGGAAAATGCTCCAAGTATCAACGGAGGAAATCCAGGAAACCATCGAAAAACTTGAAAAAGAAAAGGTTCTTGTTAAATATAGTTCGATCGTTGATTGGGCAAAAGTAGAGGGACATGAAGGCGTAACGGCAATGATCGATGTGAAAGTCGCACCGAAAAGAGGTGTAGGCTTTGATGAAGTGGCGCACCGGATCTACCGTTACAAAGAAGTGAAGAGTGTGTATCTTATGTCAGGGGCCTATGATCTTTCCGTGACCGTAGAGGGGCGATCCATGCATGAAGTCGCGACGTTTGTGTCAGAGAAACTCTCTACGCTTGATTCGGTGTTATCGACAACGACACATTTTCAGTTGAAGAAATATAAGCATGATGGCACCATTTTCGGTGACCAGGGAGAAGACCGCAGAATCGTGGTGTCACCATGACAACCAAGACTTCCTACATAGCATCTTCAGTGAAAAACTTAAAACCTTCAGGGATCCGCAGGTTCTTCGATTTGGCCGCCAATATGGAAGGAGTCATTTCATTAGGGGTGGGGGAACCTGATTTCGTCACTTCATGGACGGTCCGTGAGGCTGCGATCCTTTCCCTTGAGCAGGGATATACATCCTATACGGCAAACGCCGGTCTTCTTGAGCTCCGGGAAAAGATTTCACAGTACATGAAGAATGGGTATGCGGTTGACTATGATCCAAAAGATGAAATCATTGTGACCGTCGGTGCATCACAGGCCCTTGATATCAGCATGCGGGCGATCATCGATCCCGGGGATGAAGTAATTGTGGTGGAGCCGGGGTTTGTTTCATATGTCCCTCTTGTTCAGCTTGCCGGCGGCGTGCCTGTAACGGTTGAAACGAAACAGGAGAATGGTTTCAAGGTCACGGCTGAAGAGCTGGAAGCTGCGATCACTGGCCGGACAAAGGCGGTACTGCTATGTTCTCCGAATAACCCGACTGGAACAGTCCTCGATGGGAATGACCTTGAAGCACTCGCAGAGGTGATCCGTCAACATGATCTTGTTGTGCTGTCAGATGAAATCTATTCAGAACTGGCTTATGATTCTCCCCACGTATCCATTGCGTCGTTAGAGGATATGAGAAATAGAACCATCCTGATCAATGGATTCTCGAAAGGCTTCGCCATGACGGGCTGGAGACTCGGCTATATCTGTGCTCCACGTGAGATTGCGTCATCACTGTTGAAGATCCATCAATATGCGATGATGTGTGCCTCGACTCCGGCCCAGCACGCAGCAGTGGAGGCGTTGGATAAAGGAATGGACGATGTGATGGAAATGAAGCGCAGCTATCGCCATCGCCGTCATTATTTTGTGGATTCGCTGAACGAAATGGGGCTGACCTGTCATACGCCTGGAGGGGCATTTTATGCTTTCCCTTCCATACAAAAAACCGGATTCACTTCGGAAGAGTTCGCAGAAAAGCTCCTGATTGAGGAGAAAGTTGCGGTAGTGCCAGGGAATGTGTTCGGTAAAGGCGGAGAAGGGTATATCCGCTGTTCCTATGCATCCAGCATGGAGCAGCTTCAGGAAGCTGTAAAAAGGATCAAACGGTTTGTAGAACATCACTGCTCATAAAAATGGGTGCCGCAGGAAAGATTGCGGCACCTTTTTTAGGCAAAAAAATAGGACGATAATCAAATATCGTCCACCAAATGAAAACAAAAGGGGGAATACTTAGAAAGCTTATTTTAAGTATGACCCAGTTTTCATTCTTTTATACATGGAAATTTTTATATTTCACTTTTTTCATACTTCAATTCATATAACATCTGCATGACCCGCAAAAAATCTTCCTCACTGAATTCCTTTGCCTTGCGGAGGATGAGTTTAGATCGCTTCGGTCCCACTTCTTTGATCAGCTGCTCCATCTCGGCATCAATACCTTGAGGAGGATGATCCTTCACTTCACGCTCCAACAGTTCGGAAGCAGGGATATCGAGAACCGTAGAGAGTTTAAGGATCGTCTGTGTATCTGGGATCTGGAGATTTGATTCGTATTTTTCAATCGTCTTCGATCCCAACCGTGCTTTCAATGCGAGCTCCTGCTGGGATAAATGTCTTTCCTCACGTACCCGTTTCAGATTTTCACCAAAGTGTGACACGCTAAAGTCCCTCCTCTAATAAATGTCTTCCTTATACTTTTATAGTATCACTTATTATAAGAAAATAGCCCCGTAACCCGTGAACAAATTGTTAAAAAATTCAATCATATACAAAGGAGGAGGTTGAATATCCCCTGAAAAACTGACTTTAGTGGGCAGGATGAACCTCAAGGGCATACAAAAAGATCCGGACCATTCGACGTTCATCGATCGGTCCGGATCTTCTTTTAAGTCATAGCTTGTATCATGATAAAAAGACAAGGATGATGGCCACGGGTACAAGATATCTCAGCAGGAAGATCCAGCCGCGAAACACTGCCGGCGAAAGGGACGAACCTGACTGCAGCTCATTCCATACATCTTCCCTTTTCAAGCGATAAGAGACGAAGATGGAAATGAATAATGCTCCTATAGGCAACCCGAAGTTACTTGTCATGTAATCGGCAAAGTCAAAGAAGTTCTTCCCCATGATGAGGAAATCATCGAATACACCGAATGACAATGCGCTTGGGATCCCGGCGATGAACACAAGAATACCGATCAGCCATGTGAATGGCATCCGCTTCTGCTGGTTCCCCTTTGACAGGGCTGCAACCCCGATTTCAAGGATTGAGAAAGCGGAAGTTAATGTGGCAAACAGCAGCAGGATGAGAAACACTGTCAGGAATATGCCGCCGAATGCAATCTCATTAAACACAGCCGGCAGGACGACAAACGCGATTCCAGGTCCTTCATCCGGTTGGAAGCCAAGGGCATACACGGCAGGGAAAATTACCAAACCTGCGAGTAAAGAAATGAAGATGTTCAACCCGGATACGCTGATGGCAGATCTCGGCATGCTGTCTTCTTTGGATAAATAAGAGGCGTATGTCACCATGACGGAAAGTCCGACTGTGAGTGCGAAGAACGCCTGTCCGAGTGCCAGAAGGACCGTCTCGCCGTTCAGATAACTCCAATCAGGAAGCAGAAGGAAGCGGACGCCTTCCATCGCGCCGTCCAACGTAAGGGAGCGGATCACCAGAATGATAAATAGTAAGAATAATGCCGGCATCATATAACGGCTGGCCCGCTCAATCCCTTTCTGAATCCCGCCTTGGACGACAAGGATCGTGATGACGATAAAAGCGAACTGGGCGATCAGTACTTCCTTTGGATCCGCAATGATGCTTTCAAATAAGGAACCGTACTCCTCCTGGGTCTTCCCGATTAAAGATCCAGACATGCTCCGGATCAAGTAGGAAAGGATCCAGCCGCCGACCACACTGTAAAAGGATAAGATGATGAAAGACACGACAGTCCCTAAATATCCGATCCAGTGCCAATAAGTGCCTGGTGCCAATTTCTTATAAGAGGTGACCGCGTCGGCACCGGCACGCCTCCCGATGACAAACTCAGCAAGAAGGATGGGGGCACCGATCAGGACGGTGAACAAGATGAACAGTAAAAAGAAGACACCCCCGCCATTTGCTCCAGCCATATATGGGAATTTCCAAATCGCCCCGAGTCCGATGGCAGAGCCTGCCGCTGCCAAAATAAAGCCGATTTTGGAAGTCCATTGATCTTTATTCGTCATACATAAAATCCTCCTTTCGAAAAAATAAGATTTTTCAATCGTACTATGTTTTAGAATCCCTGTATACCGGAATTTTTAATTTTCAATCTAGGAAGAAAATAAGTGAAAAGAACCTTGTATTAACAAGGAAACCTAAGCATTCACAGGTATTTCCATATATTATGTGTGAAAACGGTTAAATTCATGATTTTTTTACTATTTATTAGAAAAGAAGTTAAAAAAATCAGATATAGGCTGGAAATTTTCTGAATATGTAGTATACTAACTGTAACAAAACGTTCACAAATTATTCTTTTTTTCGCCACAATTGGAAGCGTTTACTACGGAAACGGAGGAATTAGAAATGGATGTATTCTTAGTGTACTTATTCGTTGCAACAGCAACTCCACTTTTTCTTTGGGTAGAACATCGTAAATGGGCAGTCCTTCATATCCCGTTTGTCATAGCCTTATGGGCCGCATTCATCTACTATATAGCTGTACCGGAACTCGGTGGTTGGGGGCACGTTACTCTATGGAGCCTGTTTGTCGCAAACCTTGCTTTCGCTCATATCGCAGCTTTCATGCTGTATGCAGTGCCTTTTCTCCACAAGCAAAGAAAAAAGAAGTCAGTATCCATTAAGAACACGTAGCCTAATCCCTATCTGGGTTAGGCTTTTTTTTATTTTTTGAAACAATTCCCTTGTATCCTGCGTTACATATATAAGACAACAAATGAACAGGAGGGGACCGTGTGTGGAAGATGAACATCTGATCAGCCAGGCGAAAAAAGGAGATTTAACAGCCTACGGTCAATTAATCGGCAAATATTCACCGGTCGTGGAGCGGTTTGCTTACCAGATGGGGCACTCGTATGGGGATATCCCTGACATTGCACAGAAGGTCTTTCTTCGCGTATACCGTTTCCTGGACGGTTTTTCTTATGCAAAATTCACATCATGGCTTTATAAGATCACACTTAACGTATCCCGTGACTTTAAACGGAAAGAGTACCAATACTTTTTAAAGATCAGGAGTATAAAAAAGCAAGCGGAGCAGGAGGCTGAGACGCCCCATGGACAATTGCTGAAAGATGAGGAGGATCGCATGCTGCATGAATGCATTCAGGCGCTCGATGAAAAGTATCGCATACCGATCATCCTCCATTATTTCCATGAAAAGAAGTATGAAGAGATGGCAGATATTCTTTCCATTCCTTTATCAACTGTCAAAACCAGGCTGTTGAGGGGGAAGAACCTCTTAAAGAAACGATTGGAGCAGGCTGAGAAAAGGGAGGGGAAAAGAAATGGATGAACAAAAATTCGGGAAGCGTATGGAACGGTTGAAGCGATCGTATGATGAAATCCCAGCCTTTACCGACCCTTCGGATATGATTCAGGAAGTAAAAAGAGACCGTCCCCCAAGAAGGAAATCGACTTTTCAATGGTCATATGTGGCAGGCATGATCGGGGTGGTCTTGATTGGAGCGGTCCTGTTCCTTCAAATGACGATGAGTGATCAGGGGGGGAAACAGGGAGAGCAATCTGGTGAAGAAGAAAATCGTTGGCAGGATGAAATGGAGAAATTACAGATTCACTATGATTCATTGGAATCCATGGCCATGGACCGTCTCGGATTCACTCAGTCCCTGTTCAACAAAACGGAAATGTCAGAGGAATCAAAGATGCATATGAAATACATTGAATCGATCCCGAAGCGTGATGTGTCCGCTGCACAGAAAAGGGAATGGTTCCAGCGGGCTGAAGAAGAGATGAATCAACGGCTGACTACACCTGATGTCATGATGAAGACACTGACAGGTCTGTTGTCGGCTGCTGAGGCTGAAGTATGGGTGGACGATTTTGTTTCAAAGGAAAAAGACATCCTGCCCATCTATGAAGAGGTACTGAATGAGCATGAGGAATTTTGGCGGGGTCACATTGAAGATGGAAAGATTAATATGACTGAGTTTAATCAAAAGCACGAGGATGATCCCACACTATTATCAAAGGTCAGGCAGGGCATGTTCAATAATGGGGTGACACTCACCTATGATCAAAAGGCGGACCGGGTTAAACCTGAGTTCGATGACAAGTATTATAAGATGATGGTAAACCCTGATGCCCTTCCCGATCCATATGAAAGCTATTTGCTTTCCAGGTTCGACCGTTTCATTCAGGCGGGGGTGTTCACCGGCTCATGGAACGATGCCGCCGTTCGATTGATAGATTATGAAAAGATGTTAATTTACTTATCTGATTCGTCCCGCTTCAGGAAAGAAGTAGAGCATGAATATGACCTGCTGTATCAATCCTTCACAAGAGGCACCACCAGTCAGCCCATTTTTGATGACAATGGAGGACTGAAGCAGGAAGTGAAAGATGCTTATCGATATTTACAGGAAGAGTACGAGGGAACTGCGACAGCAGAGGGTGTGAGAGAGGTTTATGAAGAGTTGGAACAATCCCGTTTCATCAAGCCTGAACGATGGATTCAGCACACGCCGGTCATACTTTCTAAACAGACGGAGGACATATACGAAGGATCCTGACGTACCTGGGCAGACGCTGTTTTAATAATGGTCACAATGGGGAACCCTAACTAGTGAGAATGCAATAATGGATGATATCCGGATGTTGGGTGAAAGAGGGAAGATAATATCCCTTTGCCGAATGGCCCAATCTATGATATAATCTACAATTGCGTGTAAAGACGAAAAATAATATATATACTAGGAGTGTTACCATGACTACAAAATTCGAAACAGGATCTGTTGTAACAGGTAAAGTTACAGGCATTCAACCATACGGTGCGTTCGTTGCACTTGACGAAGAAACACAAGGATTAGTTCATATCTCTGAAATCACTCACGGCTTTGTTAAAGACGTAAGTGAGCACCTTTCAGTAGGTGACGAAGTAAAGGTTAAAGTTCTATCTGTGGACGAAGCTGCTGGCAAAATCAGCCTTTCAATCCGTGCTACAGAAGAAGCTCCAGCGCCACAAGCAAAACCGGCTGCAGCGAAAAAACCTCGCCGTCAAGGAAGTGTAAAACCAGCAGTTGAAGAATCAACACCTGCAGGTTTCAATACGCTTAAAGATAAGCTTGAAGAGTGGATCGAGAAATCAGAGCGTGAAGATCTAATCAAGAAATAATTGATTTCATGAAAAAGACTGTCCTTTTAAAGGGCAGTCTTTTTTGATTGTGCGCCCGGCATGGGTGTAATCTATAGGGTGAGAGTCCCGAGCCGTGAAGACAGTTGTAGCGGTTAGCTTAACGCAAGGGTGTCCGGGGTGACCTGGAATCTGAAGGAAGCGGGCGGCAAACCTCCGGTCCGAGGAACACGAATCTCATATAAGGCTTGTTGCACTGGATGAGTCTGCAATACAAGATGAAGTCCGAACTGTCGAAGGTGCAGAAAGTAAATGAGGCGGATAGATGGAGGGAAAGATTACACTCTTACCCGGGGAGATCTGACGGATACGCCTTGAACACTTGGTAACCGGAGAAGTGATTCTCCGCTGAACCGCCAGAAGTCAGCCGAGGTCATAGTACCGGCTTTTCTCGAGGAAGCCGGGAAGGACTGAACAATTAAGAGAGTGCCACGACCTGGCTCATGGTAACTGAGAGACTCACAGACAATCTGAAAAGAGCTGTCCATTTAGAGGTAACGGTGAATTCCGTGAGGGCTGGTGGAAGTGTGAGGCAGGGCCATCGAAAGAGGAAACGTGACACACGAAGGAAAGGAATATCAGTGATGTTGATGAATATGATTCTGTCTAAACCGAATATGCTTGAAGCACTGAAACGTGTAGAACGTAATAAGGGAAGCCATGGCGTGGATGATATGCCCGTACAAAACCTGCGATCGCATATCATGCGCGAATGGCAGTCGATTCGCAAGAATCTCCTTGGGGGAACCTACAAGCCGGACCCGGTACGTCGGATCGAAATCCCGAAACCAGACGGCGGCGTCCGGTTGTTAGGCATCCCAACGGTGACAGACCGTATGATTCAACAATCAATTGCCCAAATACTCTCCGGGATATACGAGCCGACCTTCTCTGATCATAGTTATGGGTTCCGACCAAATCGGAGTGCCCATGACGCCGTTAGAAAAGCGAAGATGTATATCCGGGAAGGATATCGCTGGGTTATCGATATTGATTTAGAGAAATTCTTTGACAGAGTGAATCATGATAAGCTCATGGGTCTTCTGGCGAAGAAAGTAAAGGACAAAGCACTTCTGAAACTGATTCGTTCTTACCTCAATGCAGGAATTATGATAGAAGGTGTAAAGGTGAAAAGCGAGGAAGGTACGCCACAGGGCGGACCTCTCAGTCCATTGCTTTCTAACATCATTTTGAATGAACTGGACCAGGAATTAGAGAAACGGGGCTACGTTTTATACGGTACGCAGATGATTGTAATATCTTTGTCCGTTCGCCAAAAGCCGGTAACCGGGTGATGACTTCAGTGACGACGTTTCTTGAGAAGAAACTTAAATTGAAGGTAAACCGAAAGAAATCTGCGGTGGATAGACCTTGGAGAAGAACGTTCCTTGGCTTTAGCTTTACATCGAATCGTAAACCAAAAGTCAGAGTTGCCTCCCAAAGTATAAAACGGTTGAAACAGAAAATCCGTTATCTAACTTCCAGATCTTCAGGATGGTCGATGGAGGGACGAATCAGAAAGCTGAACCAATATTTAATGGGATGGATCGGCTATTTTCAGCTGGCTGATACACATAGCATCCTAAAATACCTGGATGCATGGATCAGAAGAAGATTGCGAATGTGTCTGTGGAAGCAGTGGAAACTGCCGAAAACTAAAGTCCGTAACCTCATTGCGCTCGGCGTTCCAAAATGGAAGGCATATGAATGGGGAAATACCCGGAAGGGATATTGGAGGGTCGCACAAAGTCCAATACTACACAGAACCCTTGGCAATTTTGGAATCGCCAAGGGCTCCTAAGTCTTATCGGTAGGTATGAAAGTCTTCGTCAACCATCTTGATTGAACCGCCGTATACCGATCGGTACGTACGGTGGTGTGAGAGGTCGGGGATTAATCATCCCCTCCTACTCGATTAATATTATGAATATAGAGGGTTTTGAATCCTTTTAGCGAATAACAAGAAGTAGATAAAGAAAAAAGTAGGGGGAAGGTGAGAGTGAGTGAAAGAAAAAATAACCGATTTATTAACAAGTAGGGAATGCACTCATGTTTTATACTCCTATCATGATCGAAACGCATATTTAAATAATGCCGTGGCCTACATTGTCCAGGGAATTGAAGCGGGAGAATCCATCCTGCTCATTGAGAATGAAAAAAATCTGAACGAATTGAAAAAAAGGCTCGATGGCCGTTTGACGGATGAGGAGTCAGAAAAACTCCATATCGTCAGCAACTTTGAGTTTTATCAATCGAGCGGCAGCTACCATCCGCCTGCAATTTATGAACAATTGACGAAAAGCATTACGCCCTTTCTTGAGGAGGAAATCCCTTTCAGGTCGTGGACCAACGTAGAATGGGGGACGCTGGATGATCCATCTCCGATCATTCAATGGTTTGAAGAAGAAACGGACCGGGTCCTTCATGAACATAAACTCACCATCGTCTGTGCCTATAACGCAGCTCTCATGCCTGACCACCTTGAGGAAGCCTTGAAGAAGAGTCATGGTCACATCATGACGGATGAAGATATCGTTCCGTCGAATGTGTATACCTGATCGGGATCAAAAGTGAATGTAATAAATTTGTGTGAAAGTCCGGAAGACATTCGTAATCCATCATTGGAAGCAAATGTCGTCCGGTTTTTTTATGGTTATGTTGAACGTATGGCTGGAAATTCCTGAGCTGAAACGAAGAAAGATGTAGAAACGTATCATAAATTAACAAAAAATATAGAATTTTTGAACAATAAACTTGTCCGTACCTTAATGATGTCTTATAATGAAAAATGGAAGCGCTTTAATTATGGTGAATACATACCAATAGGAGGATGTTACATGCTTTATAATAATCCGAATACTGAAGGTTCATTGGTACAGTTCAAGGACAAATATGAAAACTATATCGGTGGGGAATATGTACCGCCGGCAAGCGGGGAGTACTTTGAGAATGTCTCGCCTGTGACAGGCCAGGTGTTTACAAAAATTGCCCGGTCAAATAAAGAGGATGTAGAGAAGGCACTGGATGCGGCCCATGCGGCTAAAGCAGCCTGGGGCAAGACGTCTGTAGCAGAAAGAGCAAGCATCCTGAATAAAATTGCAGATCGTATGGAGGAAAACCTGGAAATGCTCGCCGTCGCTGAAACGTGGGATAACGGTAAGCCTGTACGTGAGACGCTGGCGGCCGACTTACCGCTTGCTGTCGATCATTTCCGTTACTTCGCAGGCTGTATCAGGGGACAGGAAGGGTCTCTTGGAGAAATCGACAATGATACGGTTTCCTATCATTTCCATGAGCCGATCGGCGTTGTGGCACAAATTATCCCTTGGAACTTCCCGATCCTGATGGCTGTGTGGAAAATCGCCCCTGCCCTCGCTGCAGGGAACTGTGTCGTCCTGAAGCCGGCTGAACAAACGCCTGCATCGATCATGGTCCTGTTGGAATTGATCGAAGACCTGCTGCCGAAGGGTGTACTGAATGTCGTGCAAGGTTTCGGTGTGGAAGCAGGGAAGCCACTTGCCCAAAGCAAGCGGGTAGGAAAGGTAGCCTTCACCGGTGAAACGACGACCGGCCGCCTGATCATGCAGTATGCTTCACAAAATATCATCCCGGTGACATTGGAGCTCGGCGGTAAATCCCCGAATATCTTCTTTGAAGATGTCATGGATCAGGATGATGATTTCCTTGATAAAGCAGTCGAAGGCTTCGTGATGTTCGCCCTGAATCAAGGGGAAGTATGCACATGCCCATCAAGAGCACTCATTCAAGAATCCATCTACGATAAGTTCATGGAGCGGGCGATTGAAAGGGTCAAGCAAATCAAACAAGGAAACCCGTTGGATTCAGAGACGATGCTCGGTGCCCAGGCTTCAGAGGAGCAATTGGATAAGATCCTTTCTTATATCGAAATCGGAAAAGAAGAAGGTGCGGAAGTATTGATCGGCGGCGAACAGAATACGCTTGACGGCGATCAAGAAAAAGGATTTTATGTGAAGCCGACCGTATTCAAGGGTCACAATAAAATGCGTATCTTCCAGGAAGAAATATTCGGTCCGGTTGTGTCTGTCACTACTTTCAAGACGAAAGAAGAAGCACTGGAAATTGCCAACGATACACTTTACGGCCTGGGAGCAGGAGTGTGGACGCGGGATATGAATACGGCATATCGCTTTGGACGGGACATCGAAGCGGGCCGCGTATGGACAAACTGCTATCACCAATATCCGGCTCATGCCGCATTCGGGGGCTACAAAATGTCCGGTATCGGCCGTGAAAATCACAAAATGATGCTGTCACACTATCAACAAACAAAGAATTTACTAGTTAGCTATAGTCCAAAAGCGTTAGGATTCTTCTAAAATGGAACAGCGACTAGAGGCGACAGAACGAGCCCTCAGACTGATGGAAAAATTAAAGGAAAAGCACGGCCCTCTTTTATTCCATCAGTCTGGCGGATGTTGTGATGGCAGTTCCCCTATGTGTTTAAGTCAAGATGATCTGATCATCGGTGACAGTGATGTATTGGTAGGTACTGTAGCCGACTGTCCTTTTTATATGAACGAACAGCAATATGAATACTGGAAGCATTTCAAAATCATATTGGATGTCAGGGAAGGAAGGGGAGGCGTATTTTCACTGGAATCAACTGAAGGCGTACGCTTTATTACCGATTCCAAATTGTTCAATCCGAGGTAGGGTTTGAGATCTTCTTTCCACATACAAGAGAGAATTCCGAACGATCATTCGACTTTCATTCAGAAAGTCGAATTCGTTCGGTTTTTTGTGTTTTAGAAATATGGACGAAAAGTGAAATGCCGTAGAGGGCCGACAATGGTAAATAAACAGGAATGTATGAGAGAGAGCGGGGTGAAGAATCTCCAGCCTATTTTTTACGCTTTTTGAGCCTATTTACTACTGGGCGATCTAGCATGACAGGGGGATAAAGTTCATTTAAATAATTATTTATTTAAAATAATTATAAATAATAATTGACATTCGTTCTCAAATAGATAAAATATAACTATAATTACTTAATAATTATTATAATCTAAAGGAGAGTTTCAGATGAATAATAGAATCTTAACCACGAACCAAGGAGCCCCGATTGGCGATAATCAGAACTCGATTACAGCAGGAGATAGAGGACCGACGCTCCTTGAAGATTATCAGCTAATTGAGAAACTGGCTCATTTTGACCGGGAAAGAGTCCCTGAACGGGTTGTGCACGCAAGAGGGGCCGGGGCACACGGTGTTTTCATCACGAAAAACAGCATGAAAAAATATACGAAGGCTGCACTCTTTCAAGAGGAAGGGACAGAAACACCGGTATTTGCCCGCTTCTCTACCGTTGTCCACGGTCAGCATTCCCCTGAGACTTTGCGTGATCCCCGGGGATTTGCAGTGAAGTTTTATACAGAGGAAGGGAACTGGGATTTTGTCGGCAATAACCTGCCTGTTTTCTTCATCCGTGATGCGATGAAGTTCCCGGATATGGTCCATTCATTGAAACCGAATCCGCAAACGAATATTCAAGAGCCTGAACGCTATTGGGATTTCATGTCCTTGACGCCGGAGTCAACGAACATGCTGCTTCATCTGTTTACAGATGAAGGCATCCCGGCGAATTATAGACAAATGAGGGGATCGAGCGTCCATGCGTACAAATGGGTGAACGCTGCCGGTAATACAGTGTATGTTAAGCTCCGCTGGAAGCCGAAGCAGGGTCTTCAGCATTTATCGGCTGAGGAAGCTGCCGATATGCAAGGGAAGGACTTTAACCACGCTAGCCGTGATCTATATGAATCTATTGAAAAAGGAGCGTTTCCTGAATGGGATCTCTATGTTCAGGTGTTAGATCCTATGGATATGGACTCATTTGATTTCGATCCACTGGATGCGACGAAGGACTGGCCGGAAGATGAGATTCCATCTCACTTTGTGGGGACGATGATTTTAAATAAAAACCCTGAAAACGTCTTTGCTGAAACAGAGTCTGCAGGGTTCAATCCAGGTGTGCTGGTGAATGGGATGCTTCCGTCTGAAGATAAACTATTACAAGGGAGATTATTCTCTTATTCGGATACACAGCGTTACCGGATCGGGGCGAATTATCTTCAGCTTCCAATCAACTGCCCGTTTGCTCAAGTTGCCAACAATCAGAGGGACGGACATATGCCGTTCAAGCAGCAGAAAGGGTCGGTCAACTATGAGCCGAACAGCTTCGAAGATACGCCAAAGGAAGCGCCGGCATATACCGAAGTGCAGCAGCCTATGAACGGAGAGAGAGGAAGACAGAAAATCCGGAAGACGGACGACTTCGGACAGGCAGGCCGGATTTACAGAAGTTATTCGGAGGAAGTGAAAGAACAAGTCATTAAAAACATTTCTCAGGAACTTTCTGCAATTGATGAAAGGATCGCGCTGCGTGCCGTGTGTAATTTCTTCCGGGCGGATGTAGAGCTTGGGAAACAGCTTGCAGAAAAAATCGGCGTGGATCTTACGCCATACCTGCAACACATGAAATAAGTTGGGGAAATGCTGAAGGGCACTGCTCTCTATCGGTGAAGATACGCTGATGGGGGGCGGTGCCCTTTTTTTGTGAACGGTTCCGTTGGGGTGAACCGTTTTTTTACAATAAAGGCCACTCCCCTTGAAGTGAGGGAGTGGCCTTAAATCAAAATGAATTCCGCTCGATCCCATACTTCCGGATCCGGTACTGAAGGTTTTGACGGCTCATGCCAAGTGATTTGGCTGTTTTGGTGATATTGAATTCATGATACTTCAGCGCTTTCTGAATATAATAGGTTTCTGCTTCTTCTATGAACAGTTCGAGAGGTTTGATCTCAGTTCCCGATTGATAAAGGAATTCAGATTCATCCTGACTTTCTTCCCCCATTGAACTGTGGTGGATCCTCTGCCTGAATCCAAAAGGAAGATGATTAAAGGCAATTTCCTTTTCGAATCCGACCAGATTGAAAGCCCCCTCGATGACATGCTCGAGCTCACGGACATTTCCCGGCCAGTCATAGTGGTGGAATACTTCTTTCACTTCATCTGTTATGCCGGTGATTTCCATGGCAAAATGATGGTTGAATTGTCCGATGAAGTAGCTGACGAGCTCGGGCAGGTCTTCCTTCCTCGACCGGAGCGATGGGGTGAAGATCGACACGATGCTCAATCTGTAATAAAGCTCTTTCAGCAACCTTCCTTCAGCAATCGCGTCGATCGGGTCTTCATTTACCGTTGCCATGATCCTGACATCATAGGGAAGGTCCGTCCCCCGGGAAAAGAGGTTTAGCAATTTTTCCTGAAGGGAAGGGGATAAGGAACTGATTTCGTCAAGGAGCAGCGTTCCTCCCTGTGCCTGCTGGAATAGGGAAGGGCGGTGATCCTCCTGATTTGACCCATGGAAAAGGGCTTCCTCGAGCATGTCATCACTTATGGAAGAACAGTTCTGGGTGATGAAGGGCCGGTTCGCACGGGCGCTATCATTGTGGATGCTCTGGGCGAAAAGTTCTTTGCCTGTGCCGATTTCCCCGCAGATCAAGACAGGGGAAGAGGTCCTGCTTGCACGTTTTCCCGTCTCGACAGCCTCTGTCAGGCGTGGGTGTTGGCCGATGATGCTGTCAAAGGTGAAGAAGCTGGTGGGACGTTTATGTATTTGATCTCTCATCACTTTTTCAAGCTTTGTGATATCTCTCGCAATTTCAATCGCGCCGATCAAGGTCTCATCGTGGAAGACCGGAAAGGTGTCGTTCATCGTCGTGATTTCAATGCCCTTCACGTTGAAGTAAGTCTGCTTGACATTCAGGGTGGGCTCTTTCGTATTCAAAACTTTCAGCAGGGTGCTTTCTTCTTCCGAGTGAAATTGGAAGACGTCCAATAAATTTTTATCAAGGACGTCCTCGATTTCCATCCCTTCGATTTCCCGCATTTTGCGGTTGTAAATGATGGTCCTGCCGGTTGAATCGATCACATGGATCCCTGATTCAAGATGTTCAGCGGTTTTCTCGTACATATACAAACGTTTTTCGGCTTCAAGCATGCTGTCTCCCTCCTCCTCATCAATGATCCTTACTGCAAAACGTATCGTCTATCGTTTATCAATTCTCATGGATGCCCATTCCTGTATCCACCTTTTTTAAAAGGTTGGGAAGCAAGAAAGGGCAAAAAATGTGGGATTATAAAAAATTTTAAAAAAACTCTTGAAAAAAGCAACTATCTTTTGCATTATTATAAGTGTAAGGGTTTTCTAAATGCAAATTTTTTTTGCATATTTGTTAATGAGCCTCGTCACACCGGGGATGAATAAAAAATCTTTGTTTAAAGGGGGAAATGCCCACATGATTCCTTACAAGCACGAACCATTCACAGATTTCTCAGAGAAAGAGAATCAAAAAGCATTTAAAGAAGGTCTAAAGGTAGTAGAAAGTTACTTAGGCCAAGACTATCCATTAGTGATTGGCGGAGAACGGGTAACGACTGAGGACAAACTTGTTTCTGTAAACCCAGCAAACAAAGAAGAACTCATCGGACGCGTTTCAAAAGCGAACAAAGAACTTGCTGAGAAGGCAATGGATGTCGCTTATGACACGTTCCAGACTTGGCGCAAAGTGAAGCCTGAAACCCGCGCCGACATTCTTTTCCGTGCTTCTGCAATCGTTCGTCGCCGTAAGCATGAATTCTCTGCTTTACTTACGAAAGAAGCGGGTAAGCCATGGAATGAAGCGGATGCTGATACAGCGGAAGCGATTGACTTCATGGAATACTATGCCCGTCAAATGCTTCGTTTGAAAGATGGGTTCCCTGTAGAAAGCCGTCCAGGTGAATACAATCAATTCAATTACATCCCGCTTGGAGTGGGTGTTGTCATCTCACCTTGGAACTTTGCCTTCGCAATCATGGCCGGTACAGCTGTAGCCGCCATCGTGACAGGTAATACGGTCCTTCTGAAGCCGGCTTCAACGACAGCTGTTGTGGCAGCGAAGTTCATTGAAGTATTAGAAGAAGCAGGTCTTCCGAAAGGGGTAATCAACTATGTTCCGGGTAGCGGAGCTGAAGTTGGAGACTACCTTGTGGATCATCCAAAGACTCGTTTTATTTCATTCACAGGTTCCCGTGATGTAGGTATCCGCATTTATGAAAGAGCGGCAAAAGTGAACCCGGGTCAAAAATGGCTGAAACGCGTCATCGCCGAAATGGGCGGTAAAGATACAATCGTGGTGGACAGTGAGGGAGATCTTGAGCTGGCAGCGAAATCCATCGTAGCTTCAGCATTCGGATTCTCGGGACAAAAATGTTCAGCCTGTTCACGTGCCGTTGTCGTGGAAGATGTGTACGATCAAGTACTTCAGCGCGCGGTGGAATTAACGAAAGAATTAACGGTTGGAGATCCTGTAGACCGTGATAACTTCATGGGTCCTGTGATCGACCAGGCGTCATTTGATAAAATCATGAGCTATATTGAAATCGGTAAAGAAGAAGGGAAGTTGATGGTAGGAGGAGAAGGCGATAACTCTAAAGGCTTCTTCGTGAAACCAACAATCTTTGCTGATCTGGATCCTGAAGCACGCTTGATGCAAGAGGAAATCTTCGGACCGGTTGTGGCATTCTCTAAAGCAAAGGACTTCGATCATGCGCTTGAGATTGCGAACAATACGGACTACGGTTTGACGGGTGCAGTCATCACGAATAACCGTGCGAAGATCGAACAGGCCCGTGAAGACTTCCATGTCGGAAACCTTTACTTCAATAGAGGGTGTACGGGAGCGATCGTTGGATACCAGCCATTTGGCGGTTTCAACATGTCAGGTACCGACTCGAAAGCCGGCGGACCGGATTATCTACTGCTTCACCTTCAAGCCAAAACAACTTCAGAAACACTTTAAGAACAGGAGGAGCCTTTGTTTACAGAGGCTCCATCCTTGTATATAAGCATAATCTTTTACATTTCGTTAGGAGGAACTTGTATGACAGTGAGTACGCATTCAATTATTGAACAAACAGAGAAATATGGTGCGAAAAATTATCATCCCCTGCCAATCGTTATTTCAGAAGCAGAGGGTGTCTGGGTGAAAGATCCTGAGGGCAACAAGTATATGGATATGCTGAGCGCCTATTCAGCAGTCAACCAGGGACACCGCCATCCAAAGATCATCCAGGCGCTGAAAGATCAGGCGGACCGCGTGACGCTGACATCACGTGCATTCCATAATGATCAGCTGGCTCCCTGGTATGAAAAGATCTGTAAGCTTACAGGAAAAGACATGGCCCTTCCAATGAATACAGGTGCTGAAGCAGTTGAGACGGCGATCAAGACGGCGCGCCGCTGGGCATATGACGTGAAAGGTGTAGCTGAAAACAGTGCGGAAATCATCGCATGTAACGGCAACTTCCATGGGCGTACAATGACGGCTGTTTCCCTTTCATCAGAAGAGGAATACAAACGCGGCTTTGGTCCGATGCTGCCTGGCATCAACTTGATTCCTTATGGTGACCTGGATGCTTTGAAAGAAGCGATCACGCCGAATACGGCAGCATTCCTGATTGAACCGATCCAAGGGGAGGCAGGCATCGTATTCCCGCCGAAAGGATTCCTGAAAGCGGCGTACGAGTTATGTAAAGAAAACAATGTGTTGTTCATTGCCGATGAAATCCAGGCGGGACTTGCACGTTCCGGTAAAATGTTTGCCTGTGAGTGGGATGATGTGGATCCGGATATGTACATCCTCGGTAAAGCGCTAGGCGGGGGCGTATTCCCAATTTCATGTGTTGTGGCAAATAAAGAAGTGCTCGGCGTTTTCAACCCGGGTTCACACGGATCTACATTCGGCGGTAATCCGATGGCATGTGCCGTGTCGGTTGCGTCCCTGGATGTGTTGATCGATGAAGATCTTGCCGGACGTTCCCTTCAGATGGGTGAATACTTTATGAGTAAACTTCGTGAGATAGATAATCCTATGATTAAGGAAGTCCGTGGCAGCGGGTTATTTATCGGTGTAGAGTTGAAGGAACCTGCCCGCAAATACTGTGAGCAGCTGAAAGAAGAAGGACTGCTCTGCAAAGAGACACACGATACTGTCATTCGTTTTGCCCCTCCGCTTGTCATTTCGCAGGAAGAACTTGACTGGGCAATCGAAAGAATCAAAAAAGTCCTGTCTTAAAACAACGGAAATCCAAAAAGATTTTTTCGTAGCGCAGCCTGAAAAAGCCTGTAAAAGAAAAATTATTTCTTTTCCAACTCAATGGTTTTAAGATACGGTAATATGTTACAATTACAACGTTTCAGATCACATAATAAAGAGGCGAATGTTTACAATGGGAGAAAACCTTAATCTGTTTACTTCTACACAGCATGTCATCAATGATGCTTTATCAAAGCTTGGATATACGGAAGAAATGTATGAACTGTTGAAAGAGCCGGTACGTATGCTGACCGTGCGCATCCCTGTCCGGATGGACGACGGCAGCATCAAGGTTTTCACTGGATACAGGGCCCAGCATAATGATGCGGTAGGTCCGACAAAGGGAGGCGTACGCTTCCATCCTGAAGTGGATGAAGAAGAAGTAAAGGCTTTATCCATGTGGATGAGTTTGAAATGCGGCATTGTCGACCTGCCATACGGCGGGGGAAAAGGCGGGATCATCTGTGATCCGAGAACGATGTCGTTCACTGAACTTGAGAAGCTGAGCCGCGGGTATGTCCGTGCCATCAGTCAGATCGTAGGTCCTACAAAGGATATCCCTGCTCCTGATGTGTACACAAACTCACAGATCATGGCCTGGATGATGGATGAATACAGCCGTCTCCGTGAAAATGACTCACCAGGGTTCATTACAGGAAAACCGATTGTCCTCGGCGGCTCACAGGGCCGTGAGAAGGCAACAGCTCAAGGTGTGACAATCTGCATCGAACAGGCAGCAAAGAAACGGGGCATCGATATCAAAGGCGCACGCGTCGTCATTCAAGGTTTCGGGAATGCCGGAAGTTTCTTGGCAAAATTCATGCATGATACCGGTGCGAAGGTCATCGCGATTTCCGATGCCCACGGTGCACTTCATGATCCTGCTGGCCTGGATATTGATTATCTGTTGGATCGTCGCGACAGTTTCGGCACAGTGACCACATTATTTGAAAACACAATTTCAAATAAGGAATTACTTGAACTGGAGTGTGACATCCTGGTGCCTGCAGCGATTTCAAACCAAATCACTGAAGAGAATGTCTATGACATCAAAGCATCCATTGTGGTAGAAGCTGCAAACGGTCCGACCACCTTTGAAGCAACCCGTATCCTTTCTGAAAGAGGAATCCTCCTTGTGCCCGATGTACTGGCAAGTGCCGGCGGGGTAACGGTTTCTTATTTCGAATGGGTACAGAACAATCAAGGGTATTATTGGACTGAAGAGGAAGTAAACGAGAAGCTTTATGCTAAACTTGTTGAAGCTTTCAACAATGTATATGAGACATCTCAGAACCGTCGGGTGAATATGCGGCTAGCTGCATACATGGTCGGCGCACGTAAAATGGCAGAAGCCTCAAGATTCAGAGGTTGGGTGTAACGATCGCATGAACAAGAGCGTGTCCTCAATAGGAGGATGCGTTCTTTTTTTGCTTTAAAGGAATTCACGGTTTAATGTAGAAATGAATGAAAGAGCCTTTGTTATGGCCAGGCTGTGGAAAGATCTATTTGATTATGAATATGACCTTTTTTGTTAAGTGAAAAACATTCAAGTTTGGAGGGATACATATGTCGATTGACTTGAAAAAGGAAACTTCCCTGGAAGTGATACAATCAACCATTCAACAGCAGAAGCAGTTTTATAAATCCGGGATGACCAGACCGATTCGATATCGGAAAGATCTCCTTGAGAAGCTTTTGAACGTCATAAAAAATCATGAAACAGACATCATAGAAGCATTAAATAAGGATTTGAGTAAATCGGAAATGGAATCATATGCGACAGAAATAGGGATTCTTCTCGAGGAAATCCGGTTTGTCCTGAAGCATATTGATGAGTGGGCTGAACCAAAAAAGGTCAAAACGGCAAAGACCCATATCGGGTCGAAAGCCTATTCCGTTCCTGAACCATACGGAGTGACGTTGATCATCGCACCTTGGAATTATCCCCTTCAGCTCGCCCTTGCCCCTGTGATCGGAGCGATTGCTGCCGGAAATACGGCCATCATCAAACCGTCGGAATTGACGCCTGCAACTTCTTCATTACTAGCGGATATGATCAGCGGACATTTCGATCCCCAGCAGCTTACCGTCATAGAGGGGGGAGTGGAAACGAACCAGCATCTTCTCAAGCAGCCATTTGATTATATTTTCTTTACCGGAAGTGTCCCGGTGGGGAAAGTAGTGATGGAGGCGGCGGCCAAACAGCTGATTCCAGTCACCCTGGAACTTGGTGGGAAGAGCCCGTGTATCGTAGATGAAACGGCTGATATTCAGCTGTCGGCAAAGCGCATCGCCTTCGGTAAGGCGACAAATGCCGGACAGACGTGCATTGCCCCTGACTACCTGTTGATTCATAAGAGCAAGGTGGAAGAATTCATTACTGCGTTCAAGAAAACAATCATTGAATTTTATGGGACAGAACCGTTGAAGAGTGAAAAATACGGACGGATCGTCAATGAACGTCATTTCAACCGTCTGCTGTCGTATTTGGATGATGGTGAAATCCTGCTGGGGGGAAATGCAGATCTTTCAAGTTTGAAGATTGAACCAACATTGATGAAGCCGAATGATGTTTCTGTTTCGGTAATGGAGGAGGAAATTTTCGGCCCCATATTCCCTGTGATTGAATATGAGGAGCTGGATGAAGTCATTGACTTTGTGACCGGACGCCCCAAACCGCTGGCACTCTATCTGTTCACCGGCAGCTCTGCGACTGAAGACAGAATAAACGGGTCTATTTCGTTTGGCGGAGGATGTGTGAATGATACCCTTATGCATATCGTCACCCCTTACCTTCCTTTCGGTGGTGTGGGCGAGAGCGGGATCGGGAACTATCACGGTGAATCAAGCTTCCAGACGTTCTCCCATTATAAGAGCATCCTCAAACAGACCACGAAGTTCGACATGAGTTTCCGCTATCCAAGCGGGAAATTCGGTATGCAAATCATCAAAAAATTATTGAAATAAGAAAGGTGACCCTATTCGCGGGTCACCTTTTTCGCTTCTATCAGAAATAAATTATCTGGTCGGTTCAGTGTGAGGTTCTCTTTCAAGCTCCTCGGTTGGTTTAAATAAGAGGCCCAGGTTAATGAGGCCGGCGAGTCCGACCAGTCCATAGATGATCCGGGATAAAGCTGCATCCTGTCCGCCGAAGATGGCTGCGACCAGGTCGAATTGGAAGAAGCCGATCAGTCCCCAGTTGACAGCACCTATAATCGTAAGAACCAAAGCAAAGCGTTGAATTGCACTCATGTTGTTTTCCTCCTTATTCAATGGCTCATTCTTAAGTTTCCCGGTACGGTTATTCTTATTCAAAAAGGCACAAAGAAAAATTCCTTGTGCAAGTTCTTTGCAATTTGGGGATGATATATTCGATAATAGGAAATGTGTTGAAAACATTTTGGGTAACGAAATAAAATCGTCCCTTATTAAATACAAGGAGGTAACAAATAATGAATGACTTTACTTTTTACAATCCGACCAAATTAATCTTTGGTAAAGGGCAAGTAGAACAATTGAAGGAATTGGTACCTCAATATGGAAAAAAAGTCCTCGTCGTATACGGTGGCGGAAGCATCAAGCGCAATGGTCTTTATGACCAGGTCATGTCTATTTTAAAAGAAATCGACACAGAGGTGTTTGAACTTTCCGGAGTGGAACCGAACCCCCGCCTTTCAACCGTCAGACGTGGAGTGGAAATCAGCAAAGAAAACAATATCGACTTTATTTTGGCAGTCGGCGGCGGCAGTGTGATCGACTGTACAAAAGCCATCGCTGCAGGTGCGAAATATGATGGAGATGCGTGGGATCTTGTAACGAAGAAAGCTGCTGCAAAAGAAGCCCTTCCGTTCGGAACGGTCCTTACATTGGCGGCAACTGGATCAGAAATGAATGCAGGGTCTGTCATCACCAACTGGGAAACAAACGAGAAATATGGCTGGGGAAGCCCTGTGACGTTCCCGCAATTCTCGATTTTAGATCCTGAAAATACATTCTCAGTACCGAAAGATCATACAATCTACGGTATGGTGGATATGATGAGTCACGTATTTGAACAGTATTTCAATAACGGCTCAAACACACCGCTGCAGGACCGTATGTGTGAATCAGTCCTGACGACGGTTATTGAAACGGCTCCGAAGCTGATCAACGACCTGGAAAATTACGAATTACGCGAAACGATACTCTACTCCGGCACAATCGCGCTGAACGGTATGCTGCAAATGGGTTATAACGGGGACTGGGCAAGCCACAATATCGAGCATGCCGTATCCGCTGTGTATGATATCCCGCACGCAGGGGGTCTTGCGATCATCTTCCCTAACTGGATGAAGCATAACCTGAAAGTGAATCCTTCACGATTCGCACAGCTTGCAGAACGGGTATTCAATGTGGACCCTGCCGGCAAATCAGACGAAGAAGTGGCACTTGAAGGAATAGAAAAGCTTCGTGAATTCTGGACCAACATCGGTGCACCAAATCGCCTCGCCGACTACGATATCGACGACAGCAAGCTCGACCTCATGGCAGACAAAGCAATGGTCAACGGCGAATTCGGTAACTTCAACAAACTCAACAAAGAAGACGTTTTGGCCATTTTAAGAGCATCATTATAATAAATGATGAGGTTGGGACAAAAAGGTGCCAGCCAATAAAAATCCGAACGAAGTTGAAAATCTACTTCGTTCGGATTTTTTTGTGCTGTCACTTCATACATGTATTTAGCAGGTTCCAGCTGTTGATTGGAGTGCAAGGCGAAGACTCCTTCGGGAAAAGCGGGGTAGGTGTGACCCCGCAGGAGCGGTAGCGACGAGGAGGCACACCGCCGCCCGAGGAAAGCGAAGCCTTGCACGGAAATCAATAGCGGTATGCCAAAATGAAATGCATTTTGTAGAAGCTCGTTCTTTAAGTAGGAGGACTTAGTTAGGTGCAGCCTCTTTGGTTTGCTAATCTGATCGCCCGGGAATAGTATAGGGGAAGTAAAATAAAATTATTTTAAGATGGACACGCTTACATAGAGGGAGCTTTCTTGATTCTCAGGTCAGCTTTCGATAAAGTGAGATAGAAGAAAATAATTTTAATCGGAGGATGGTTATGACACACATTCGTTTTGATTATTCAAAGGCGTTATCGTTTTTTGGAGAACACGAACTTACATACTTAAGTGATGCCGTAAAGGTGGCACATCATTCATTGCATGAACAAACAGGTGCAGGAAACGACTTCCTGGGGTGGATCGACCTGCCAGTCGACTATGACAAAGAAGAGTTTTCACGCATTCAGAAGTCAGCAGAAAAAATCAAAAGCGATTCTGATATCCTTCTAGTCATCGGGATCGGGGGATCTTACCTTGGAGCCCGGGCTGCGATCGAAATGCTGAATCACAGCTTCTATAATGCGCTTCCGAAAGATAAGCGTTCAACACCGCAAGTATTATTCGTCGGACAAAACATCAGCTCCACATATATGAAAGATCTGATGGATCTGCTTGATGGCAAGGATTTCTCGATCAACGTCATTTCCAAATCAGGTACGACAACTGAGCCGGCACTTGCTTTCCGTATCTTCCGCAATCTTCTTGAAGAGAAATACGGTGTGGAAGAAGCACGCAAACGTATTTATGCGACGACGGATAAGTCTAAAGGTGCCCTTAAGACATTGGCAACAGATGAAGGATACGAAACATTTGTCGTTCCGGATGATATCGGCGGACGTTATTCTGTCCTGACAGCGGTAGGATTGCTTCCGATCGCGGTAAGCGGAGTCGACATCGATACAATGATGAAGGGTGCAGCGGAAGCACGTGAAGATTTCGGTAAATCCGAACTGTCTGAAAATCCTGCATACCAATATGCAGCGGTGCGAAATGCCCTTTACAATAAAGGAAAAACAATCGAAATGCTCATCAACTATGAGCCAGGCTTGCAATATTTCGCTGAATGGTGGAAGCAGCTGTTTGGAGAAAGTGAAGGGAAAGACCAGAAAGGGATCTATCCTTCATCTGCAAACTTCTCAACAGACCTTCATTCACTTGGACAATATGTACAGGAAGGGCGCCGTGACATTTTCGAAACCGTGATCAAGGTATCTGAGCCACGTCACGAATTGACAATCGAAAAAGCGGACAGCGACCTGGACGGGTTGAACTATCTTGCAGGGGAAACAGTCGACTTCGTTAACAATAAAGCGTTCGAAGGAACATTGCTTGCCCACACAGACGGAGGGGTGCCAAACCTGATCGTCGAAATCCCTGCCATGGATGCATACACTTTCGGATACCTTGTTTACTTCTTCGAAAAAGCATGTGCCATGAGCGGATACCTCCTCGGAGTCAACCCATTCGACCAGCCGGGAGTGGAAGCATACAAAGTAAACATGTTCGCCCTTCTGGGTAAACCGGGCTTCGAAGAAAAGAAAGCCGAGCTTGAGAAACGACTGAAGTAATAGATAGAGGCTCTCTGATATCGGCCTCTCAAACAAAAAAATCCGAACTGCATTCGTTGATGAAAAGCGACTGCGTTCGGATTTTTTTATTAATGGATGAAGCGGACTCCAGCTGTGGACTGGCTTGCAAGGTGAAGATCCTTATAGAAAGAGGGCAAGGTTAGAACCGGTGAGTGGATTAACTCACGCCCCGCGGAAACCGACCGCCTGGAGTGGAATTCTACACTTTCTCTTTAATGGAACCAACCATAAATGATTGCCGCCCATGTAAAGGAGCACTGAGAGAAATCTCCGTCCTCCTTTACATTTTTCAATGGTTTTAGGAAAAACTATCCCTAAAAGAAAGGGGATGCATCCATCGTGATTGAGCTTTCATCAAGCATTGAAGGACAAAAATATGAATTGTATAAACTTGAGCAGCTGTTAAAGCCGCTCGGCTACTCAATCGGCGGCAACTGGGATTATGACCACGGCTACTTCGATTATAAAATTGATGACGAAGTCGGGTATCAATTTTTGCGGTTGCCCTTTACGTCGGTTGATGGCCAACTCGATTCGAGGGGAGCTACCGTACAATTTGGCAAGCCTTTTCTCCTCGCCCATAAATATCAGATCGGGCTCGACGATTACGCCACTGCAGGAAGCTTTTCAGGCTCGGTGAATCAGTTCTCGGAACCCCAGGATCCGGACGCAAGCGTTCCTGATGAGTATATCACCGTAGGGAAGGAACTGGTGAAGGAACTGGAGAACACATTGATGTCTAATTAGAAATGACAAGAAGTTCGTCCGATTGTTCGACGATCGTTGTTAAAGGAGGATTCACAGTCGTGTTTTCTCCTTTTTTTATGCCCAGTAGAATGACGTTGGTCTTGAGGAGATGTGTACTCAATGAATGGAAATTTTCATTCACATATTCATCAGCCACAGGAATCAGCTTGAGGTTATTTCCCTTGAGATGATTGAGCAGCTTGAGAATCGTTTTGGACATGCCCTGAGAGATGATGCTGTTCATCATCACATAGCTTGTCTGCATATTCGTCTGGATGACTTCATCCGCGCCGGCCCGCTTGGCATTTGCTACTTGATCTTTTTGGAGGATTTCGACGACGGTATATAAATCCGGATGGTTGCCTTTGATGGCAAGAAGGGTTAACACAGAATTCATATCGGATGTGACTTCATCTTTATTCTGGTCTGCCGTTATAATCGCGATTGTCGCTTCATGCAGGTTGACCTTTTTCAGAATGGCGTCTCTGAAAGGCGTCCCCTTGACGAAGTGGATATGATTATGATTGTATGGGTTCATTTCAAGCGTTTCATCGACGAGGATGATATCGCAATGGGACTGAAGGGAAGTCAGCTGCTTGATGACCTCACGGGTTCGCTCATTCCAGCCTACGATCACGACATGCTGCCTCCCTTTGAAGGAGGCTTTTCCTTCCAGGTATGCATTTTGCGTCATGACGGTTTCTGTCGCCAGCATGACGAAATAGGTGGAAAGAAAGCCGGCGCCGGCGAGGATGAGGACAATCCCGATCATCCTGCCTTCGATGGTCAGCGGGACAAAATCCCCGTATCCGACGGTAGAAGTCGTGATGATCGCCCACCAGATCCCATCAAATAAGGACGGAAAAGTATCAGGTTCGATGAAATGAATCATCGTCCCAAATGAAAGCATCAGTGTGATGGCAATCATAAAAATACGCAAAACTAAAGGCCAGCGCAAAAAACCATGAAACAATTGCTGTACCATTCTACCAGCTCCTTTTTCATCTGCACTGACCATTATTGCCTATTCACATCGGTCTCATAACTTCCCTTGCCAATCTTTCTCCAGAAGGCTGTACATGTACGCATCAAAAAAGTGTCCATCCTGCAAAATGTACTCCCTCAATAATCCCTCCTGGTTGAATCCCAGCTTCTCTACAACACGTGAGGACGCCTCATTGTCAGGGACGATGACCGCTCCCACCCTGTTCATCCCTTTCTCCTTAAATAAATGGGAAAGAAGGGGAGAGAGTGCTTCGACCATGAAGCCCTTGCCCCAGCTTGCCGCTTCAAGGTCATAGCCGATCTCGCATCGCTTATACGCTTTAGAAATGGCATGGAATCCGCAGGTGCCGATGGGCCTGCCACTCTGCTTTTCAATGACAGCCCATCTCATCGGTCCACCGGTTTCTGCATGCTTCTCGTAGTTTTCAACCATGCCTACGGCCACATCCCGGGATTGGATCGGGCTCATCCCGAAATAACGGAGCACGTCACCTGAAGTATAGAGATGATAAAGAAAATCGACATCGTCCATTGTCAGCTGTCTTAAGGTGAGGCGCTTTGTTTCAAATACTGGATATTTTTCCATTTTTATCAACTCCCTGTATGAGAAAGTATATCATGAAAAAACATGAAAAATGTAGAAACTTTTCCCTTGATTATATACCCTTAGGGGTATATAATCAAAGTATCATCATCCACATTGAAAGAAGGGGAGGAAATGGCCAATAAAAAGTTTGTTTACTTCGTATCGCTAAGTTCCAATGCCCACCATGTATTGAAGGAATCAATCCGGAAGACAGATCAACATGATGAGGTAGCCGTATTCTTCGATCTCGACGGAGCCCATGTCCTCGACAAAAACTATCTGAAAACCATCTCGCGTACCCACGGCACCGATCTTGCCGCCCTGTTGGCAGCTTCATTGGCCAATGGAGTGAAGTTATATGGATGCCAAATGAATGTATTGATAGCGGATGGACTTGAACTGATCGAAGGGGCAGAGCTTGCAGGGGTTGTCACATTCCTTGAATATGCATATGAAGCTGACGCCGTCTTGAGTTATTAAAAGGAGGGATGGTCATGAAGAAAGTAGTTGTAATGGCTTTGCACGATGAATTGGAATCAGTTTATCCGCCTTTGAATATCGCCGTAGGCGCTGCTTCTTCCGGTGCCAAAGTGAAGCTTGCTTTTTCCAGGAAGGGGATCAATATCCTTGATCAAGCATATACCCCGGCTCCTTCAAAGGGACTGGAATATTTATCTCAGGCACTG
Organism: Bacillus sp. KH172YL63; assembly: GCF_011398925.1. Classification (NCBI taxonomy): domain Bacteria; kingdom Bacillati; phylum Bacillota; class Bacilli; order Caryophanales; family Bacillaceae; genus Bacillus; species Bacillus sp. KH172YL63. Next base: position 3,489,963 of record NZ_AP022842.1, on the reverse strand, counting down.
ACAGACTTCAAGGCACCGACGATACATGAACTGCTCGAAATCGCTGTGGAAAGCGGTGTTGAATTTTTTGTCGTTGACCTTGATATCGATGATGAAACTAATTTTTCATACCCTGTGGAGCAGGTACCCATCAAGTGGGTGTTGAATGAAGCGGTGTCTGCAGACCTCTTTGTTCACTTTTAAAACAGGAACATATTGGAGCAATAAGAATAATCTAGGGCAATTGAATAAAAAGGAGAGAATGAAAAATGAATAACATTACCGTCTATACGACAAACCGCTGTCCGTATTGTGTCATGATGAAAAATTTCCTTCAGTCTCAGCAGATTGAATTTACTGAAGTCAATGTAGAACAACAGCCTGCCGTCATGCAAGAAATAGTGAGGGTAACCGGACAGATGGGCGTACCGCAAACGAATGTGAACGGCCAATGGATCCTTGGATTCGACCCTGATAAAGTGATGGCTGCAATCGGAAGATAAATTTTTTTAATTAAAAATATACCTTAGGGGGTAATGTGATGACGGTGAAAGGAATAAGTGCTCAAGAGTTGAATGAAAAGATCTTAAATAAGGAACAGGTTTTCATTTTAGACGTGAGGAATGAAACGGATTTCAATGACTGGAAAGTAGAGGGGGAGTTCTTTCAGTACTTGAATATCCCTTATTTCGAGCTTCTGGATGGGGTAGAAGACATCCTGGACCGCATTCCTGAAGGGAAGGAAATCATCACGATCTGTGCCAAAGAAGGATCATCGATACTTGTTTCCGAGATGTTATTGGAAGAAGGACTGGATGTCAGTTATCTTGAAGGCGGGATGAAAGCGTGGAGTGAATACCTGTATGAAGTGAAGGTATTCGAAGATGAAGAGATAGGGGTATATCAATATATCCGTGTTGGAAAAGGGTGTCTTTCCTATATGGTGGTATCTGATGGAGAGGCCCTGATCGTGGATCCTGCCCGCTTTGTTGACCATTATATAGAAGCGGCGAAAGAAAAAGGGGCCGTCATCACCCATATCGTGGACTCACACTTACATGCCGATCACATTTCAGGCGGGAAGATTCTTGCAGAAAAAACCGGCGCAAGCTACTTCCTTATGAAAAGTGAAGGTGCCGTCTTTGACTTTGAGGCTTTGGAAAACCATGAGATGATCGAATTCAACAAAGTTTCCCTTAAAGTATTAGCGGTCAAAACACCAGGTCATACACCTGGCAGCGTGTCATTTTTTGTGAATCAAAAACTGCTGTTCTCTGGTGACACGATTTTTGTCAGCGGGCTTGGAAGACCGGATTTAGGAAATAAAGTCCGGGAATGGGCAAATGATTTGTATGATACGGTGCATGACAAAGTATCGGAAATCGTCGATGATGTCATCGTACTTCCAGGGCATTACGCAGATTTTGAAGCAGAATTGAATGGAAAAGGATATATCGGTGATACGCTCGGAAGCATCAGAACACGAAACGAAAAGATGTTCACGACGCCGAAAGAGGAATTCCTTGATACTGTAGAAAAATCAGCAAGCTCAGTCAAACCGCCAAACTTTGAGGAAATCGTAGCGATCAACCGTGGTGTGGAGATGGTGGATGTCCTGAAAATGCAGGAACTTGAGATCGGGCCGAATCGCTGTGCGGTCCACCACACAGATTAACAGCATAAAAAATAACCCCTTGCCACAGGCAAGGGGTTATTTCGGTATGGAGCATAGCGGGATCGAACCGCTGACCTTTTGGCTGCCAGCCAAACGCTCTCCCAGCTGAGCTAATGCCCCGTGAATCGGTCAAGATTTATTATAAGGAATCCTGATGCTATCCGTCAATGTTTTTTTGCAAAAATATTCTATCTTTTTGATTTTAGTAATGAGCCTGTGTGCGCTGCTTTAAGTTAGTGAAAATCCATCTGTTCTCAATGCAAATAGTTCGATCACGTTCGAGAATGAATGTGAGGGAGCAGGAGGCATAGCTGGATGGGGGGCCCCTAGCAATCATTTGATCATACATATGCATCGGATTTTGCTGCTGTGTCAAACAGGTCCGCTGTGTTTCTGTCTGATTTGATAGTTTTTTCTGGGAAAGGGTCCCGCTTTTTCCTCCGCCTCTATCACGGGCTGACAAATATACTAGAGTGACAGACATACATTTTACTAGATTTAGGTGTAAAACCATGCGGCTTCCACAAGTGAGAATATACATATATGGAATGGGACATGCACATCCATATGTCCATGACCAATCTTTAGAAAGGAGAATCTATATGTCTTTTACGATTTGGATGACCATTTTTGTATTCGTAATGACGATGGCGGTCATTTTCTTAAGGCCGGGTGGGATGAATGAGGCGTGGCCGGCGTCAGCCGGGGCACTGATCATCTTCCTGATGGGAACGGTGTCCTTCGCAGACATTGCAGATATCGTCTCTAAGATCGGTGGCGCATCGATTACGATCATGGCAACCATCGTCATGGCTGTTATTTTGGAAAGCTTCGGGTTTTTCCACTGGGCAGCTGCGAGGCTGGTCATTTTGTCCAGAAATTCAGGTTATCGATTATACTGGTACATCCAATTGCTGTGTTTCCTTATGACCCTGTTATTCAATAACGATGGCAGTATTTTAATCACAACCCCTATCTTGATCCTGCTCCTCAAAAACCTTCGTTTAAAAACCCATCAAATGATCCCCTACCTTTTGAGCGGGGCATTGATTGCCACGGCTTCGAGTGCGCCGATCGGGGTGAGTAACATCGTCAATCTCATTGCGTTGGAAATTGTTCATATGAGCCTCTATATGCATACCGCAATGATGTTTGTACCGGCGACCCTCGGGTTGATCTTCATGTCGGGGCTGATGTTTATCATGTTGAAAAGTAAGCTGCCGAAGACGCTTCCTGTTTCGACCCATGATATCGAAGAACATTTTTTTACGAAGAACTTTCATCCCCTGAAAGGGAGCATATCAGTTGAAACGAAGAAGGAACGGTCCCAATTCATGCTGAAGGTGCTGCTGTTTGTCTTCATTATGAGATGTCTTCTCTTTGTGGCGTCGTTCCTTTTGATCCCCATCGAACTGGTGGCGCTGTTCGGGTCCGCCGTATTGCTTCTCTGGAGATGGCATCACCTTGGGACGAGCCCGTCGGATATTGTAAAGAAGACGCCTTGGCACATACTCATTTTTGCTTTCTCCATGTATGTCATCATTTACGGGCTGCATAATGCGGGATTGACAGACATACTTGTCGGCTTTTGTGAACCGATCGTCAATCAGGGACTGCTTCAGGCAAGTTTCATGATGGGGGGATTGGTGTCGATCCTATCGAATATCTTCAATAATCATCCTGCCCTGATGGTCGGAACGATTACCTTGACCGAAATGGGACTCGATCCGATCACACTGAAAACGATTTACCTGGCCAACATCATCGGAAGCGACATAGGCTCACTGCTGTTGCCAATCGGGACACTTGCCTCCCTCATTTGGATGCATATCCTGAGGCAAAATGATATCAAAGTGAAATGGAAGGATTATCTGAGTGTATCGCTCATCGTCATTCCTGCAGCCACGGTCGTTTCATTGTTTCTGTTGTTTTATTGGGTCCAAATCATTTTTGGATAAAAAATAGCGGCAAACTATCATTAGTTCGCCGCCTTCATATGTTGTTCCTATCGGCCTTCCCTCTCGGCAAGTCTTTAACTAGATTCAATGCTTCTTCGTCGGCGATCACCTTCACATTTGGATGGCGATTTAAGATCGACGCGGGGAAGGAATCTGTGATCTCCCCTTCGAGAAGCTGTTTTAATGCGTTCTGTTTCTTTTTGCCGGAAACGAGGAGGAGGATTTCCCTGCTCTTCATAATCGACTTAATTCCCATCGTGATCGCATGGGTCGGCACTTCTTCGATCCGATTGAAGTAGCGGGCATTCGCTTTTCTTGTCGACGGGGTCAGTTCTACGAGATGGGTACCTGATTCAACTGAAGTGCCAGGCTCATTGAAACCAATATGTCCATTTGATCCGATTCCGAGCACCTGAAGATCGATCCCGCCTTTTGACTCAATGCGCTCATCATATGCCTTGCATTCTTGTTCTAGGTCAGCTGCCATCCCAGAAGGAATATGAGTATTTTGATGAAGGATATCGATGCTTTGGAATAAATGTTCATTCATATAATGCCTGTAGCTGTTTGGGTGGTTTCCCGGCAGTCCGATGTATTCGTCCAGGTTAAAGGAAGAGACAGACCTATAAGAGGTTCCATTACGGATGTGATCAAGGACCATCGCTTCATAAAGGCCCCTGGGGGTTCCTCCCGTCGCTAAACCAATAACCAATTCCGGGTCTTTTCTTACTTTGGATGCTATATAGTCAGCCGCTTTTTGGCTCATTTCCTGATAGTTCTTTACTTCAATCAGTTCCATGTTGGTCACCCTCCCGACGATAGGCGATTTCTCCATTACATATGGTCATATATACATCGTTATTTTCGTCCAGTATGACGATGTCAGCATCTTTCCCCTGAGCGAGGCTGCCTTTCCGGTCGAAAACATTCAGCTGCCTGGCTGGATTTTCTGCAGTCATCCGGATGGCGCTTTTCATATCCCCGGTCGTATAGCGTTGAATATTGGCAAATGCATCCCGCATTTTCAGGACGCTCCCTGCCAATGTATCGGCGTCCAATAACGCTTTGCCGTCCTTGACCGTGACGATTTGTCCCCCAAGATCATACTGGCCATTCTTCAGGCACTTTGCCCTCATGGAATCTGTGATCAGGATGAGCCGTTCGTCCGTAATTTGGTTGAATGCCATTTGAACGACTTCAGGACGGACGTGGATGCCATCCGCTATCAGCTCGACCATCAGTTCTTTTCTTGAAAAAGCTGCCCCGACAATGCCCGGTTCCCGGTGATGGAGACCTGTCATTTGATTGAATAGGTGTGTGACATGGGACAGGCCTGCCCCGATGGCTTCCCCTACCTGATCGAATGTTGCACTGGAATGTCCGACTGAGGCGATGATGCCATGCTCGTTTAAATGACGGATCAGTGAGTGGCCTGCATCAAGTTCCGGGGCGAGGGTCACCAGTTTGATGAAGTTTCTGGCCAGTTTCTGCCATGAAACGAAGAGGTCCACATCAGGCTTTTTGATTGAAGAGAGCGGTTGTGCCCCGGCTTTTGCGCTGTTGATGAACGGACCTTCCAAGTGGATGCCAAGGATCTCTGCCTGACCGGGCTTCTGATAATGCGACATATAGTCGGCCGTGTTTTTCAAGGCTTTTTCAATGGCTTCTTCTGCTTCTGTCATGGTTGTGGCAAGAAAGCTGGTCGTCCCTTCTTTCGGAAGAGCAGCGGTCATCGTATCGAGCGCTTCCCTGGTTGCATCCATCGTATCGGCGCCGTTCACACCGTGAATATGAAGGTCGATCATTCCCGGGACGGCACGAAAGCCGGGAGGAAATGAAATCACGTGATCGCCATCAGCAGATTGTAACCGGGAAAGATCATCGATTTCAGTGATGACACCTCTTTGGACCTTGAGATATCCACGTTCAATCGTTTGATCTTCAGTATAAACAGCAGCCCCTTGAATAATCAGATTGTTACTCGACGAGCTCATCAGGCATCCCTCCTTGAATCTACATGGTTTTTTAAAATAATGAATATGTCATGACAAAGCCAAGGAATACAGCTGTAGAGAAATAAAGCCAGCCGGCTGGTTTCCTGTTTGCCTTGATCTCTGATAATCCCATCATGTGCATCATCATGCTGAGAGCGAGAAACATACATGTATAAATGATGTCAGGTGTTTGTTCACTGAATAATGCGTATAAAGCAAATGAGATGGCGATAAGTGAAAATAAAACCCGGAACTTGAACAGCATGCAAAGTCCTCCTGTCAGTTTGGATGAGTTTATGATACCACATATTCCCACCGATGTTTGTGCCTTCTTATCCTTGTCCATGGTAAGATGAAATCAATGAACAGAATGAGGGGGATGGCAGATGAAAAACGGGATCCTTTCACTGGGTGAAGCCTTGATAGACTTTATCCCGCTTGATGAGAACAATGCAATTTATCAAAAAAGTCCAGGAGGTGCGCCTGCGAATGTGGCAGTTGGTGTCGCACGATTAGGGGTGAGATCGAGCTTCCTTGGCAAGGTCGGGGAGGACGTACTGGGGAGATTCCTGCACGAAACCCTTCAAGGCTATGGCGTAAGGACCGACCAGATGCTGCTGACTCCTGATGTCCGTACGGGTGTTGTGTTTGTAACGAACGGAGAAGACGGTGAACGGAGCTTCGACTTTTATATAGATCCAAGTGCAGACCGGTTCCTTCATGTGGACGACCTTGATGAGGAGGAGATCCTTTCACATAAGATCCTTCATTTTGGATCCATCTCCCTGATCGGTTCACCGTCGAGGGAAGCAACGATCCAGGCGGTGAAGACGGCAAAGGAAAATGGGGTATTGATTTCCTATGACCCAAATATCCGTATGGGTCTTTGGGAATCTGAAGAGATTGCCCGTACAACGATTACAAGCATGCTCGCTGAAGCGGATGTGTTGAAGATCTCGGAGGAAGAACTTGCATTTCTTACCGGTGAAACAGACATTGAAGCGGGTGTGGCCATACTTAAGACTTACGATATCGATCTGATGTTCATCACCCTTGGGGCAGAAGGAAGTTATGTGGTGACAGGCGAGGAGCTTCGGCATGTCCCGACGTTGAAGGTGAAGGCGGTTGATACGACCGGAGCAGGAGATGCGTTCGTATCGGGCATCCTGTATTCCCTTCATGAATATGGGGGAGGGCTCAATGAATTGACCATCGGGGATGGGGTAGCCATGGCGAGATTTGCCTCAGTTTCCGGTGCGCTTGCCGCATCAACGAAAGGTGCGATGACCGCCCTGCCTTCCATAGAAGAAGTGAAACGACTTTTGACTGAGGAAAAATGATGAAGTGAGCATAACTGTTTTTACAGGCAATCCTTCCATCATTTTATTTTTTCAAATGGGCCAAGTGATGTTATAGTAGAGTCATATAAATTGGACTTTCTGAAAGGATTTTTCATCATGACATATAAAATGATTGTACTGGATTTAGATGATACATTGCTGCGGGACGACCAAACGATCTCAGCGCGAACAAAGGATGCTTTGTTCAAAGCACAAGAAGCCGGAGTGAAAGTGGTACTTGCTTCCGGGCGGCCGACATTTGGCATGAGATGGGTGGCAAAGGAATTGAAGCTTGATCAATACGGCAGCTTCATCCTGTCTTTCAACGGCTCGAAAATCATAGATTGCAAGACCGATGAGGAGAAATACAGCCGGACTTTGTCAGCAGAAACGGCTCACCGCTTATATGATCTGAGCAAGCGTGAAGGCGTGGGCATCCTCACCTACGCGGATGACGCCATCATCGTAGAAGAAGAGAACGAATTTGCTGCGATAGAAAGTGAACTGACAGGGCTGCCGGTCAAGGTTGTCCCTGACTTCAAGGAAGCGGTCAAGGCCCCGGTCGTGAAAGCCCTGATGCTGAAGGAAGCCGACCACCTGGTGGAAGTGGAGAAGAAGCTGCAGGAGGAACTCCACGGCGAACTGAGCGTCATGCGCTCTAAGCCTTTCTTCTTGGAATTCACCGAGCTTGGTGTCACAAAAGGAGCAAGCCTTGATTACCTCATCAAGCCGATGGGGTTGAAAGCCGAAGAAATCATCGCCATCGGGGACAGCTACAATGACCTTGCCATGATCGAATATGCCGGTCTTGGTGTCGCCATGGGCAATGCCCCGCAGGACATCAAAGAGCAAGCCGATTATGTAGCAGCTTCCAATATGGAAGATGGCGTAGCAGAAGTAGTTGAAAAATTTGTGCTGAAAGAACTTTCTATCGTGTAAGTCTTCAGCCTCTGAAAAAGCCGGACGATCATTCCAAATCGTTCGGCTATTTTTTATGGGAGAAATCATTCTGAGGTTCTATTATGCGGCTTTTATCACAAATAGGAAAAATATGTATAAAACAACCCATTCTATGATACTATTAAACATAATCAAGCTATCAGGAGGACAAGTCAGTGAAGCGTTTGTTTGATATTGTATTGAAATTCCTGCTCTCTGTGATCGGCATCATATTTATCGGAGGATTACCAGTCCTCCTGTCGGGGATCGGTCAGCGGGAACTGCGTATACTTCCATATTGGGATACCGTTAAAGACATCATATTTGCCCTGTTTCATCCAGGGGCATTGACATATGCCATAGCGGGCGGTCAGAAAGAGCGGACTTTATTTCCGTATTTGTGGGAGCCCATCACCTACTCATTATTCATCCTGTTCACCGCCTTTCTTCTGGCAAGCTTCTTAAGCATCCTGCTCACCATTCTCATCATGCTGTTTTCCGAACGGAACAGAAACCGGATCAAATTCGTGTTTTACCTGTTCGAAGCGATCCCGGATGTACTGGTGATTTTACTTTCTCAACTATTGGTCCTAGCTACTTATAAACATACAGGCATCCTGTTTTTTGAAATTGCCTCGATAGAAACAGAACGTGCATATCTTCTTCCTGTCCTGGTTCTTGCCATCCTGCCTACCGTACAGCTGTTCAGGGTTTCGATCCTCTCATTTGAACGGGAAGAGAGAAAAGATTATGTCACCCTCGCCCAATCGATCGGTCTTGGAAAACTGGTGATATTGACTTTTCATATTTTAAGAAATGCCATCATTACCGTCTTCTTTCAATCAAAAAAGACCGTCTGGTTCATGCTCTCCAATCTATTCGTACTAGAGCTCTTGTTTAACATTGCAGGCATCACCCGCTTCTTAAAAACCTCATTGCAGCCGACAATGTTTACAATCGCCGTGCTTTCAATATTCATCCCACTGTTTGTCTTTTACACGGTTGGGGAATGGCTGCTCGCCAAAAACGCCAACAAAGGGGAGGAAATATAAATATGAAGAAAAGTGTTTGGAAAAACCCCTTCTTTCTGATTGGTTTCACCTTCATCACTGTGATGGTCCTCGCGAGCTTTGCCTATTCCTTTGTTTGGGGAAATGAGGTGCGGAGGCTGTATTTCCTGTCGGTTGACGGTGTGGTGGTCGAATCATCCCCGATTTCGCCCAAATGGTCATTTCCTTTCGGGACCGATGCCCTCGGACTTGATATGCTTGGGAAAATCCTCATAGGGGCCAAATATACGATACTGACCGCGTTGGTAATTGCCTTTTTAAGAGTTTGCCTGGCAATACCGATCGGCTTGATTTTTGGGACTTTCCTTTTAAAATATAAAAAGTATATCAACGGCTGGATCGATTCTTTCCATTATATCCCCTTGACCATATTGGCCTATTTCTTATTGGAGCCGATCCTGTGGGAGCCCTTTGACGGATTCACGACTACCATCGTCGAGCGTTTCATTCTAGAAATCCTCCTGCTGACGATCCTCATCGTCCCGATTCTCTCGGCACTGATCGGGAATGAAGTATCTCTGATATACAAGCAGGAATTCATCTTGAGTGCCAAAACACTCGGTGCCGGAAAATGGCGGATCATCCTGAAACATATCTTGCCCTCCATGAAGGAAAAGCTTGTCATCATGTTTGGCCAGCAATTCATGCAGACGCTCATCATCTTCATCCATCTCGGACTGTTGACCCTGTTCCTCGGGGGGACGGACGTTGATTATCAATTGGTCAATGATCCGCCCCGATCCATCACATATGAATGGTCGGGCTTGATCGGCGATTCGTTCCGCTACCTGCAAGGTGCGCCGTGGATCCCGCTGACGCCCATCCTGTTCTTCACCGCCACGATGCTGTCGGTATCCCTGATGATCGAAGGGTACGTGCAGGCAACCAGCGGTCACTCGTATTATAAAAAGAAATTCAAAGAAGCATATAAAAAAGATGAAAAGCAATATAAGCAGAAATTGGAACAGTCGGATTTTCAGAAAGCCGAGCTGTAAATGTGCATACTAAGTTTGAAGAATGTAAGTGTATGGTAAATATTACATGGACTAAATAAGTTTCATGTAAACACGAACCGGGAATACAATTACTCTGGATAAACATTGTGTAATCACTTACATTCATGCAGGCTTATGGGAAAATGTGGGTCGTTCACCTGTTGTTCATATTTGCCCGTCCATTGACAGGGCAAGGCTCAGCAAGTAAAGCAGCCCGATTTGTCGAATTCCCATGAAATATTTTTGTTACATTTACCGCAAAATGTTATACACATGAAATTTATTTTTGTTATAATACTCGTTGTTGATTCAAATGAATTTACATTGGCTAAACAATTCCTTCATGAATTTACATTTATAAAAGCATCAAATTAATTAATAAAAAGGTGATGAAGTATGAACTTCTTTAAAAGACAGTTTGAAGATATGCGCACTGGGAAGTTATCGTTCTTCTTTACAGTCGTCGTATTATTTTGGATTAAAACATATGCAGTCTATTTAGCTGAATTTAACCTGGGAATACAAAATGCGCTTCAGCATTTTCTTTTATTTCTAAACCCGTTAAGCTCAGCAATGCTATTCTTTTCACTGGCGTTATTCTGGAAAGGCAAGGGCCGATATATTGCATTCATCGTGATTAACCTGCTGATGTCCTTCGTCCTTTATGCAAACGTCGTGTACTACCGTTTCTTTAATGATTTCATTACGGTTCCGGTCCTGTTACAGGCGAAAACAAACAACGGACTCGGCGGAAGTGCACTTGAACTGATCAATCCTATGGACATCTTGTATTTCTTAGACTTATTTATCATCATTGGGTTCATGGTGTTGAAGAAAGTGAAACCACAGGAAAAATTACGATTCCGTTCAGTATTTGCGGTCATGACTTCTGCAGTCCTTGTGTTCTTACTGAACCTGGGCCTTGCTGAAATCGATCGTCCTGAACTATTGACCCGAAGTTTTGACCGTAACTACCTTGTAAAGTATCTGGGTACACATAACTTTACGATTTACGATGTGATCCAGAACTCTAAAACATCTGCCAAGCGTGCGCTTGCTGACAGCAATGAAGTATCAGAAGTCGAAAACTATGTAAAAGCAAACAAAGCGACGCCGAATCCGGAATACTTCGGTAAAGCAAAAGGGAAAAACGTCATTTATGTATCGATGGAATCCCTGCAATCATTTGTGATCGATAAAGAAATCAACGGTCAAGAGGTAACACCATTCTTGAATTCATTAGTGGAAAAAGAAGATGCGATTTACTTCGATAACTTCTTCCACCAGACCGGCCAGGGTAAAACATCCGACGCCGAATTCATCATGGAAAATGGCTTATTCCCATTACCGCAGGGTGCCGTTTTCATGACGCATGCGAATAACACATTCCAATCAGCACCAGGAATTTTAAAAGGTGAAGGATACAATTCAGCCGTCTTCCACGGTAACTATAAAACGTTCTGGAACCGTTCTGAAATGTACCGCTCCATGGGATATGACGAATTCTACGATGCAACGTATTATGATATGAGTAAACCGGAAGAGCAGCTTCCATACGGCCTGAAGGATAAACCATTCTTCGAGGAATCCATGCCGATGCTTGAAGCACTGCCCCAACCGTTCTATACGAAGTTCCTGTCACTATCCAATCACTTCCCATTCGATCGACATGAGGAAGATACAGATTTCGAACAAGGTGACTTCGGTGACGGAGTGGTGAACCGTTACTTCCAAACGGCAAACTACATGGACTCAGCACTCGAAGAGTTCTTCAACAACCTGAAAGAAGACGGTTTATATGATGATACAGTGATCGTCCTTTACGGAGACCACTACGGTATCTCAGAAAACCACAATAAAGCGATGGCAGAAGTGACAGGTAAGGAAATCACCGACTTCGAAAATGCCCAGCTCCAACGGGTGCCATTGTTCATCGTCGCACCAGGAGTGAAAGGTGAAGTGAATCACACATACGGCGGTCAAGTCGACGTCCGTGAAACACTTTTCAACCTTCTTGGTGTAAACAACAAAGACTATATCAGCTTCGGTCAGGACCTGCTTTCCAAGGACCGCAAGCAGATCGTGCCGTTCCGTAACGGTGACGTCATCTCACCGGAATACTCTGAAATCAAGGGAGTATGCTACGATAACGAAACCGGCCTGCCTGTAGAAGATGGAAGCAACGCCTGCGAAGAAATCACAAAGCAAGCGAACAAGAGCCTTGAACTTTCAGACAAAGTCGTCTACGAAGATCTGCTCCGTTTCTACAAGCCAGAAGGCTACAAGCAGATCGACCGACAAGATTACCAATATATCAACCCGAATCCGAAAAGCTCATCCGAGCCGGATTCTTCCAGCGAAGAGAATCACCAATAATTCGGGAGTTATAAGTCAGTATCCTGCGCCATTGATGGCGGGGATGCTGGCTTTTTTGTTGGGGATTTGTGTGGGATTTGTTGCCTGTTGAAATTATCGGGGGTTTTGACTGTTGAATAAAGAGAAAAGTTTGTCAGTTGAATGTAAGAGGAATATTGTCTGTCAAAATAGTCGCTTGGTTTGTCAGTTAAAATCCCCTTGAAATTTAACAGACAAAATCCATCTGAATTTCAACTGACAAAGTCTTTACAAATTTCAACTGACAAACCCAATGACCGTTTCTGACCACTACTTGAACGAAAATGAAAGATAATGACCAAAAATGATTGATTTCTGTAAACGTTATCATTATAATGAACGTAATAACAATCGGAGAAAGAAGGGAAGCACGATGTTAACCGAGGAGCGACATCGAATCATTTTAGACCTGCTCAAGGAAAAGGAAGCGATCAAAGTGCAGGAAATCGTTGATGCGACCAATGCGTCCGAGTCTACGATCCGCCGTGATTTGACGCAGCTGGAGGAAGAGAAATATTTGAAAAGGATTCACGGAGGGGCATCCAGGCTTCAGGGAAAACTGAAGGAATTGAGTGTTTCTGAAAAATCAACCAAAAGCCTTCAAGAAAAGCAGTCGATCGGACAATATGCCGCTTCTCTTGTAGAGGAGGGGGACTGTATTTACTTGGATGCAGGTACGACAACGCTGAGCGTGATCGATCATCTGCCGCAAATCGATATCGTTGTGGTCACAAATGGCCTGACCCATGTAGAGGCCCTGATCGGGAAGGGGTTCAAGACGTATATGATCGGTGGTCACGTCAAGCCGGTCACCCGGGCGATGGTAGGGAGCGGGGCGTTGGAATCTCTCCGTCAATACCGGTTTGATAAAGCGTTCATGGGAGCGAACGGCGTCCATAGCCAATACGGGTTTACGACTCCTGATCCGGAGGAAGCCCAGATCAAGCGAACGGCTATCGAGTTGGCAAGGGAAGCGATGTTCCTTGTGGATGATTCCAAGTTTGGGGAGATTGCATTCAGTAAAATCGTGGATCTTGATAGAGCTACGATCATTACTAATGCCATCAACGAAGAACAAGATGCGGCAATGATGAAACAGACTACGATAAAGGTTGTGACAACATGATATATACAATAACACTCAATCCTTCAGTGGATTACATTATGGAATTGGAACAATTTCAGAAAGGTGAACTGAATCGGAGCAAGGCGGAAAGTGCTTTCCCGGGCGGCAAGGGAATCAATGTTTCACGGGTGCTGCATGAACTGGATGTGGAAAGTGTGGCCCTTGGTTTCGCAGGGGGATATACAGGCGAGTATATCAAGCAGTTCCTCGCTCAGGAAGGGATTCGTTCCGACTTTGTCCGGGTGGAGGAAGCATCCCGGATAAATGTGAAAGTGAAAGCGGATGACGAAACTGAAATAAACGGAAGTGGGCCGGCGATACACAGTGAGCATATTGAAATGCTTCTTGAACAAGTTTCTCTCCTCGGGAAGGATGACATGGTTGTGCTTGCTGGAAGCATTCCTTCATCCGTACCTGACACATTCTATGAGCAGATTGCCTCCCGGTGTCAGAAGCAGGGGACCAAAGTGATCATAGACGCAGAGAAAAGTCTGATTCAACCTGTGTTGCCGTTACGGCCATTTTTGATCAAGCCGAACCACCACGAGCTTGGTGAGATGTTTGATGTGGAGATCGCCACCATTGAAGATGCGATTCATTATGGAAAGAAGTTGAAGGAAACCGGGGTCCAACATGTGATGGTATCCCTCGCTGAAAAAGGGGCGCTGCTGCTGACGGATGATGCGGTATTATTCTCTTCAGTCCCAAAAGGGGAATTGAAAAGTTCTGTTGGTGCCGGGGATTCTACCGTAGCAGGATTTCTAGCCGGTCTCTCAAGAGGATGGGATATAGAAGATGCTTTCCGGTTAGGGACATCTGCCGGATCAGCGACCGCATATTCAATCGGTCTTTGTTCATCGGAAAAGATTGAAAGCTTATATAAAGAAATTGAAATTAAAAAAATTTAAAAGGGGGAATAAAAAATGAGAATTACTGAATTATTGACACAAGATACGATTCAGCTGCAATTGTCCTCTCATTCAAAAGCGGGAGTCATCGACGAACTCGTCAACGTTTTGGGTGAAAGCGGGAAGCTTAAGGATGCCGGGAAATTCAAAGAGGCGATCCTCAACCGGGAAGCGCAAAGTACGACAGGAATCGGAGAGGGGATCGCGATCCCCCATGCAAAAACGTCGGCGGTGAAGACCCCTGCCATCGCTTTCGGTAAATCAGAAGCCGGTGTGGATTATGATTCCCTTGACGGAGCGCCAGCTCACCTCTTCTTTATGATTGCCGCGACAGAAGGGGCGAATCAAACGCACTTGGAAGCATTGAGCCGTCTGTCTTCCCTGCTCATGGATATGGATGTGCGGAAGTCGCTGCTTGCTGCCTCTACAAAAGAGGAAGTGCTGGAAATCATTGACCGGCATGACGGCAAGGAGGAAGATCCTTCTGATGCCGAATCTGCAGGTGAGGAGAAAATACTTGCCGTCACCGCATGTCCAACAGGGATTGCCCATACGTATATGGCCGCCGATGCCTTGAAGGCAAAAGCGAAGGACTTGGGGATGAACGTGAAAGTTGAGACGAATGGTTCCGGCGGTGCGAAGAATGTACTGACTGATGAAGAAATTGAAAGCGCTACAGCGATCATCGTTGCCGCGGATACTAAAGTGGAGATGAACCGGTTCAAGGGGAAGCCTGTCATCGAAGTGCCTGTCGCAGAAGCAATCAGGCGTCCGGCGGAACTTTTGGAGCAGGCGAAGAAAAAGGAAGCGCCCATTTATCAAGGTCGTGAAGAGAAAAGTGAAGAACCCGAGAAAAAACAGAAGAGCGGATTTTATAAGCACCTGATGAATGGTGTTTCAAATATGCTTCCTTTCGTTGTCGGCGGTGGAATCCTGATCGCAATCTCCTTCCTGTTCGGTATTCAGTCGGCTAATCCCGATTCACCGGAATATAATGAGTTTGCAGCAATTTTGAGCACGATTGGCGGAGGAAATGCATTTTACTTGATGGTTCCGGTACTTGCAGGTTTCATTGCCATGAGTATCGCTGACCGTCCCGGCTTTGCGCCTGGTATGGTAGGCGGTTTGATCGCAGCAACAGGTCAAGGTGGTTTCCTTGGAGGAATCATTGCCGGTTTCCTGGCTGGATATGTTGTACTTGGAATCAAGCGGGCAACGAAACAATTCCCACCGGCACTGGAAGGGATCAAGCCGGTACTGATTTATCCTTTATTCGGAATCTTCATCACCGGATTCATTATGCTTCAGTTCCTGGTGGAGCCATTGAGTGCAGTCAATACCGGTATACAGAACTGGCTGGATGGATTGGGTACAGGGAACCTGGTTTTACTTGGCTTGATATTGGGCGGAATGATGGCGGTTGACATGGGTGGCCCGATCAACAAAGCGGCCTTTACATTCGGGATCGCGATGATCGAAGGCGGCAATATCGCCCCGCACGCAGCCATTATGGCAGGAGGGATGGTGCCTCCTTTAGGATTGGCGCTAGCCACAACATTCTTTAAAAAGAAGTTCAATGATAATGAAAGAAAAGCAGGCATTGCCGCTTACTTTATGGGCGCTTCATTCATTACCGAAGGAGCAATTCCCTTTGCAGCGGCTGATCCGATCAGGGTGATACCGTCCATTGTGACCGGATCAGCCATTGCCGGTGCATTGACGATGTTCTTTGGCATCGGATTGCCTGCGCCACACGGCGGGTTATTCGTTTTCCCAGTGGTCGAAGGAAATCCATTCCTGTATCTACTGGCGGTGTTGATAGGTTCCGTCATAACAGCTTTGATGGTAGGAGTATTGAAAAAGCCAGTGAAATAAAGAATGAAGAACCTGGTGGATGCCTGGTTCTTTTTCTTATCCTGGAATGAGTGCGTGTGATAGCTGACCTGAAAAAAGGGGATAAAAGTAACCATGGGCGTCAAACGAAAACCCGCTGGATCCCACAAAAAAACTCCGATTGCCTTCGGTTGGCGTTCGGAGTTTCCTTTGCCGGTATCGTTTTCGGTGACCTTCTTCGTTTATAAACTTTCAATTTCCACATCCTTGATTCCCTCTATTTCGGATATCGTATAATAAACATCCACTGTCTTCTTCCTGAAATCGACGATGATCTTCAACTCCAACAAATGCTGCTGATTCTTTAAATCTTTGATCCGTATGTTTTCAATTGAAATTTCCTCAGCTTTGATCCGCTCGATAATGGATTTGATTTCCCGTTTATTTAGAATCGTGGCCTTGAGGGAAAGTTCTTTTTCACGCAGCCGTTTCGGACCTAGATACGTGATGATGACCGGTACGACTTCAACGGAAACAATGAGCAGGATGACGCCTGCAGTGGCTTCGAGGTAAAAACCCGCCCCCACCGCAATCCCGATGCCTGCCGCCCCCCAGATCATCGCGGCTGTCGTTAACCCTGAGATGCTGTCATTACCGCGTCTGAGGATGACGCCTGCGCCAAGAAACCCGATCCCGGAAACAATCTGCGCCGCCAACCGCAGCGGATCCATCGTAATATTCACTTTATCTGAGCCTTCAGAAAGGTAAGCTGATTCTATCGACACAATCGTCAACAAACAACTGACGATGCAGATGACAAGGGAGGTCTTCAATCCTACCGGCTTCCTCTTTAACTCTCTTTCTAATCCAATGATCAATCCGAGAATCGCTGATATACCAAGCTTGATTAAAAAAGTGGTATCCAATAGTTCCATCGTGGCTTCCTCCACATTTCAGACCTGTATGAAAAACATATAGTAAATCGAGCCGCCTGATAATAAAATAAAGACTATGAAACATACCTGTCAGGAGGGTGGATATGTCAGAGACGAAAGTTAATCCCTATCTTTTGCTTGCCATCGGCGTCATCGCGGTTTCTACATCTGCGATTTTAGTGAAAGTGTCCACTGCTTCTTCCGGGGTCTTGGCATTTTATCGATTGTTTTTCACGGTCCTGTTAATGTCCCCGGTGTTTTTCTTAAAGTATGTGAAGGAATTGAAAGTTATTACTCACACAGACTGGCTATTTTCAGTCTTGGCAGGGGTATTCCTAGCATTTCATTTCATACTGTGGTTTGAATCCCTAGATTACACTTCCGTGGCCAGTTCAACGGTGCTCGTTACTTTGCAGCCATTATTCGCTTTCATAGGCGGTTACCTGTTCTTTCAGGAAAAAGTGACAGGGAAGGCAATCGTTTCTGCGCTTTTTGCCGTCAGTGGAAGCATCATCATCAGCTGGGGAGATTTCCGGATCAGCGGAAGTGCCCTCTGGGGTGACCTGCTCGCCCTGGCTGCCTGCGCGCTCATCACCGGGTATCTTCTGTTCGGTCAAACGATCAGAAAAAGGCTGTCGCTCATCACCTATACCTATTTGGTTTACACAATCAGTTCTGCCGTATTACTTTTGTACGTGCTTATTCGCGGTGAGAGCCTCTGGCCATACCCGGGTGAAGAGTGGGTCTACTTTCTGCTTCTCGCAGTCATTCCGACTTTGCTCGGTCATTCATTATTTAATTGGTCTTTAAAGTGGCTAAGCACCTCGACGATTTCGGTGGCCATCCTATTTGAACCAATCGGTGCTTCGGTCCTTGCGTATTGGCTGCTTTCCGAAAATTTACAGCTGAGCCAAGTTGTTGGTGGTATGATTATTATGTTGGGAGTCATGTTCTTCTTAATAGAAGAAAGGAAGATGAAAAGAGTTGTCCAAGGGAATGAGGTGAAAACAGATGTTACTTAGAAAGGCTGTATTGCAAGATGCCAAAGGAGTGGCTCATGTACATGTTGAAAGTTGGAAAACAACCTACCGGGGCATCGTATCCAATGAGTATCTTCAGTCATTATCTAAAGACAGCAAAGAAAAGAAATGGAGCGATATCCTTTCCAACACACATCATACTTATGTCTGTGAATTGGAGGATGGGGAAATAGCCGGCTTCGTTTCATTCGGTAAAGAACGATCAGGGGAATATGAAGGAGAGTTATATGCCATCTATCTGTTGGAAGAACACCAGGGGAAAGGGATAGGAAAGAAGCTATTTGAAATTGCCATGAAGGAACTTAAAACACAAGGGTTCAATTCAATGTGGATCTGGGTGTTAAAAGAAAACCCCTCAAAGCAGTTTTATTATACTTTTCAGCCTATGCTGATCAAGGAAGCTGAATTGGAAATCGGCGGTGGAAAGTATAAGGAAGAAGGGCTCTTACTCAACTTGAATGAAAAAGAGGAGTGACGGTGGGCATTCAGACCGTCACTCCTCTTTGTTAAAAGAACACATATGTCAAACCGGAGAAAACAAAAGCCATATTAACAGAAAAAATAAACGTCAATCCTCTTACCCGGTCCGGGCTTTCACAAATTTTCAATGCTTGGACATACGAATATGCAAATAGATACACGGCCATGATGAATGATAGATATAGTGCTGTGACTGAGAGCATATGTAAGGGCCCCTTCCCATCGTGTGTAATAATATTAAGTATATGAAGTCCAAGGAATGAAAGAACCGCTTCTCTTGAGGATTATTAAAATCTTAAAGATTTTAATAAAAATATATTGCAATAGCATTAAACGCATGTTATATTTATAAACGTCGCTGATACAGCAAACAACATTTTGAAAAAGAAATGAAAAAAGCAGTTGACGCGGAATGAATGAATATGTTAAATTAAAAAAGTCGCTTCTTCGAGAAGAGGACGAGCATTGAACCTTGAAAACTGAACAAAACAAGACAATACGTCAACGTTAATTCTAGATTTATTTTTAAAGAGCTAATCAAACTTTTATCGGAGAGTTTGATCCTGGCTCAGGACGAACGCTGGCGGCGTGCCTAATACATGCAAGTCGAGCGGATTGATGGGAGCTTGCTCCCTGATATCAGCGGCGGACGGGTGAGTAACACGTGGGTAACCTGCCTGTAAGATTGGGATAACTCCGGGAAACCGGGGCTAATACCGGATAATTCATTCCCTCGCATGAGGGAATGTTGAAAGGTGGCTTTTAGCTACCACTTACAGATGGACCCGCGGCGCATTAGCTAGTTGGTGAGGTAACGGCTCACCAAGGCGACGATGCGTAGCCGACCTGAGAGGGTGATCGGCCACACTGGGACTGAGACACGGCCCAGACTCCTACGGGAGGCAGTAGGGAATCTTCCGCAATGGACGAAAGTCTGACGGAGCAACGCCGCGTGAGTGATGAAGGTTTTCGGATCGTAAAGCTCTGTTGTTAGGGAAGAACAAGTGCCGTTCGAATAGGGCGGCACCTTGACGGTACCTAACCAGAAAGCCACGGCTAACTACGTGCCAGCAGCCGCGGTAATACGTAGGTGGCAAGCGTTGTCCGGAATTATTGGGCGTAAAGCGCGCGCAGGTGGTTCCTTAAGTCTGATGTGAAAGCCCACGGCTCAACCGTGGAGGGTCATTGGAAACTGGGGAACTTGAGTGCAGAAGAGGAAAGTGGAATTCCAAGTGTAGCGGTGAAATGCGTAGATATTTGGAGGAACACCAGTGGCGAAGGCGACTTTCTGGTCTGT